>CAZXTH010000012.1:0-21375 GCA_964643585.1 uncultured Pseudoalteromonadaceae bacterium | reverse complement strand
ATGTTGTTTTTTCTTACATTTAGATGACGCTGGTATCTATGCAGAAACTAAGCCATATTAATTAAGTTTATGATTCATATAGCTTCATGGAAAAGCCTGGATGATAGCGCCAGAACTTTGTCGGGCTTGAATAAGCAGCCCCTAGTCGGTAAGTAATTGCAATATATTATCCATCTGCTGGCAGCCATCTTCATAGCCGAGATCTATCAGGCGGCGGGTATAGCTTTGCTCAAATAACAGGTAGCTCGCCATACTTGAATCGGAATGTTGCCTGATGCCTATGGTGCGTAACAATGTACGTACAGCGAGCGGTAATGATAAATAGTGTTCACTGGCAATTTGATTAAGGTTCTGGCTGGGGTTGATCAATAAACTTTGGACAGGTTTTAATTCTGGCTGAATATTATGCTGCAGCATTGTTTCTATTGTACGGTTGATCCTTTGCATCCGCTCCATATCTGAGTTCAGGGTGTCGGTGAATACGGTATCCAGTAAATGTCCGGCAATTGTTGCCAGTTCCGGGTGGTGCATCATTTTCTGAGCCCGTTCGTTCTTACGTGGGTCAGCAACACCAATAACCAGGATTTTATCTGCCCCTAAGTGAATAGGAGCACTTAGAGGTGCCAGTTGATTGACAGAACCATCACCGAAGTATTGCTGGTGGATTCGTACCGACGGAAAGACTATAGGTATTGCTGCTGAAGCCAGTAAATGGTGAATGCCCAATAGCGTACGCTGACCGCAACGTTTAGCTCGTCGCCATTCTTCAGCCGCATCCGATTGAAAAAAAGTAATAGAGTCTCCGTTGTTATAGCAAGAAGCAGTTACCGACAGGCTGGACAGATGGCCTCCCATAATGTTCCGGTCTATACGGTGTAAATCGAGTATTTGTGTTAAAAGATGCTGCAGAGGTTTGTTATCAAACAGGCTAACTGGTTTTTTATTAGCATAGTCAGCCTGAAAGATGCTAAAAACACCTCGTAGTAATTGCAGAAAGACTCTTGAATAACTGGAGTAGTAAACCTGTTCAGTATGAAAATTACGCCATACTGATTCAATTTTTTTTACGCCCAGATGGAAACAGGATGCATAGCAGGCAATGCCTGTTCCGTTGATTGCACCGGCTGAAGTGCCACTAATTATCTGAAACGGAACTTTGCTGTTTCTCGGAAACTGCTGAGCTATCGCTTTGAGCACGCCAACCTGATAAGCCGCTCTGGCTCCGCCGCCAGTTAATAGTAATGCTGATTTTTTTGCAGTGGTGCTTTTATCGGGCATACAGAATTGAACTTCTTCGGTTATTCAGGTTCTTTGCTTAAAGGAATTCAGCCGTGCTGACGTTGTTATTATATTGCTGAAAAGTCTGAATAATGCAATGCTATTTCGATAGGCTGGTATTTCAGTAACTTAACTGAAATACCAGCATGGCGTTTGTAGCGCCTGATAGATGGCATAAATGAACTGGTGTGGTAGTGAGAGAGGTACCTATGAGTAATGAAGAAAAAGCGGCGGGTAAAGGACAACAGTTCTACTATGCCGGCATTGCTGGTGTAGTCGTGGTCATTCTTATCGCTGTCTGGCTGCTGTTTAAAAGTGATGAACCAGCAGCCCCCGTAATACCTGTACAGGAGCCTGCTCCTGCGGTTTCTGAAGATATTCCTGCACCGTTGCCGGCTCCTGTGGTACCTGATGTACAGGAACCTGAATTTGTTGATGAACCACAAGTTGAGCCAGAACCAGTTTCTGAACCGGAACCAGTTAAACCGCTTCCGGCGCTGGATGAATCTGATACTGAAGTTAAGCAGCAGCTACTGTCTCTTAACTGGCGTGCTGGCTTGGCTTCTTTATTTATTACTGATGATATGCTGCGTAATTTTGTAGTACAGGTTGATAATATTGCTCAGGGGCGGTTGGTCAGCGGTTATGCAGTATTACAGCCGTTAGAGCAGACATTTGACGTGACTTCTCGTGATGATCTGTATATTGCAGAAGATAAAAATTACAAACGTTATGATCCTTATATTCAGTTACTGGATAGTGTACAACCGGCCCAGACACTGAAATTGTATCAACGCTATGAACCATTGCTGCAGCAGGCCTATGCGGAGTTGGGTTATCCAGACTCTTCGTTCCGGTTACGTTTGCTTGAAGCAATAGATGTGCTGCTGGATACTCCGGATATCAGATACCCGGTAGTGTTGGAAAGGCCATCGGTCATGTATACCTATGCCGATCCGCAAACTGAAGCTTTACCGGCTGCACAAAAGCAAATGCTGAGACTTGGTGCTGATAATCAAAAGAAATTTAAAGCGTTGCTGAAGAAATATCAGCAGGCATTACAGGCTCTATAGCCTGATAGCCCAAAAATACCCCCGCTTGCTTAATAAAGCAGCAACCGCTGAAATTAAGGTTGAATCCGGGCGGGGTTTTGCCGCATAATGCGCGCGCTGTCTGCAGATGGCTTCAATGGTAGCTCCATTGGTCCTCTCGCAATACTAGTAGGTTAACCTGGTCAGGTCCGGAAGGAAGCAGCCACAGCTTATGATGTATGTGCCGGGATGTGGCTGGTGGAGCTGCCACCCAAATGCCGCTTATTTTCTTCCCTACACAATTTATAAGCCAGGTGTTTTATCCAGAAAAGCGCGTGCTTTTGTAACGGCTTCATGAACTTTCTCTACCATCTCAAACCGTTCGCTCGGCGGCATATAAAATGCCAAGTCTACTTCGTAGCGTATATAACGCGCAGGTAACTGGTTTAGGGCTATGCAGCATAAATCTGCAAGGTACTCTGCATCTTTTTGCTGCTCAAGCTCGAGTTCAATAAGGTGGTCAATCAGTAGTTTTTCGTAATAGTTATGAATATCACTGTCCAGTTTCATACTAACTCTCCGGTCAAGACATATTTACATTCAGCATCATAACCGGCTGAGATTGAAAATCCAGCAATGATTGAGTTAGATAATTACCCTGTTACAATGCGGCCAGACTTATCACAGGTATTTGTTATGCAAAAAAATACTACACCCTGTTATTACGGCGATTATTTGCAACTGGATAAAATTCTGACGGCTCAGGCGCCTGAAAGTGCCAAATACGGTACAGAAGCGCATGATGAGACACTGTTTATCATTGTGCATCAGGTTTATGAATTGTGGTTCCGGCAAATTCTGCATGAATTGAAAGCTGTAACAGAAGTTTTTGCTGCGGAAGAAGTGAAGGATGAGCAATTAACAGGTATTGTCCACAAGCTTAAACGTGTGATTACTATCCAGCAGTTACTAAATCAGCAGATTGGCGTAATTGAAACTATGACCCCGCAGGATTTTATGTCCTTCCGGGATTATCTGGTTCCTGCATCCGGCTTTCAGAGTATTCAGTTTAAGATGCTGGAGATTGGGTTAGGGCTGAAAAGCGAATTCAGGATCGACTTTGATAAACATGCTTTCTATAGCCGGCTTAATGAAAAGGACCGGGAGTTTTTACAGCAACTGGAGCATAAACCCAGTTTGTTTGAGCGGATAGAAAAATGGCTGGAGCGGATGCCATTTCTGGAGCTTGAGAATTTCAGCTTTTGGCAGATGTATCAGCAGGCTACGATGACGATGCTGGATGAAGATAAAAAAACGGTACAGTCAATTGAGCAGATAGCTGAACATGAGCGTGAATTGCAACTGGCTGAGATAGAACGTACGGCAGAGAAATTTGCGGCATTGCTAGACCAGGATAAATACCTGAAGCTACAGCAAGAGGGCACATTCAGGCTGAGCCAGCGAGCTATGCTAGCGGCTTTGTTTATCAGCCTTTATCAGGAAGAACCCATGTTCAATCTACCCTTTCAGCTATTGACCTGCCTGACAGAAATTGATGAACAACTGACTATCTGGCGGTATCGCCATGCCATGATGGTGCAGCGAATGCTGGGTACTAAAATTGGCACAGGAGGTTCTTCAGGGCATGATTATCTGAAGCGAACGACGGAGAAAAACAGAATTTTTACTGACTTATTTAATATGGCAACGTTTCTGCTGCCAAAGACAGATTTGCCAGTATTACCTCCTCAGGTTAAACGGCGTTTAGGTTTCTATTTTGCCGGCGAGATCTGAGCCACATACATTGAATGCTGCTTTAAACAGTTGCAGATGTAGCTGAACCAAACTGGAAACATTCCGTTGGTAACCTCCGCCAATAACTGCCGCAACCGGAATACCGGCTTCGCGGCAGCGTTGCAGAACCTGAAAATCCCGCTGATATAAGGCCGCAGTGGAGATATTCAGTAATCCAAGCTCGTCCTGCTGATGAATATCTACGCCAGCATCATAAATCACCAAATCTGGCTGATGCCATCGCAGCAATGTATCCAGACTTTCATGAACGGCTTGCAGGTAATGCTGATCATCACATTCTCTGGGCAGTCCAATATCCCAATCGGACGCTTGTTTGTAATATGGGAAGTTTTTTTCGCAATGTACTGAGCAACTGATAATCCGGGGGTCATCTTTTAACATCAGTGCGCTGCCATCTCCCTGGTGGACATCCAGATCAATAACCAGAATTTTTTCCAGGCTATTTCGTGACAGAGCTTTGGCTGTAACCACAAGATCATTGAATAAACAAAAACCAGAGCCTTCAGCATAAAAAGCATGATGGTAACCACCACTGAGGTGTAAGGCTATTCCTTGTTGTAGCGCCAGGTGTGCCGTTTGCAGTGTTCCGCCAATAGAACATAAAGAACGGTGAAACAGTTGTTCTGACCATGGAAAGCCAATTTTTCTCATGGCTTTAGCATCAATGCTGCCATTTTCCAGACTTTGAATATAAAGAGGGCAATGTATTGTCGACAACAACTCTGTACTTATTGGCAATGGCTGGCTAAAAGCCTTTTCCGGCACACCTAATGCCAGTAACTGTTGATGCAGAACCCGGTATTTTTCTATGGGATAACGATGTCTTGGGGGAAGTTCCAGTTCACTGTAGCAGGGATGATAAACCATTGCTGGTAATGATGCTGACATTGTTCAGTTCCGTTTTTCCAGATCCTGAATTTGCTGTTCTACTTCTGATAGTGCCTGGCGACACCTGCCCAGCCGGGCGTGTAATGCCAGAGTGCGTTGTACAGTATCAGGTGAGTTATCTTTACCGGCCATTGCAATCATATCAAGTAGCCGTCGTTCGAAATCCTGAGTTTCACTTAAGCGTTGATAAAGTTGCTGACTACTGACAGTTACTTTTCGGATAAGTGCTTTGGGTGGCAGTGTTTTATGGTGTTGTTTTTGTCGGATATCTACATTGCGGAAGGCTCTGGTCAGCGCGGTTGTTTGTTCACTTAAATGCTGCACCAGCCGTTGTTTGGAGGCCGTGCTAAGTTTGGCCTGACGGAGGTGATTAAGATTACGCTGTGCTTCTGCGACATAGTCAGCAAGATTTGGCGAGTGAAAGCTGAAAAGATGGCTGTCAAACCAGTCTTGTGGAGGACCTTTGTCTTGCAAAGAGTCAATTTTCTCTGCTTGTTTTCTGAGCTGTTCTAGCTGAGCGCTGAGAGTTGCCAGCAAATCCATTTCAGGCTACCCATGCCTGCCAGGCTAGTCTTGCGGCAATGGCAATAACGACACAAATAAACACTGGCCGTATAAAGCGTCCGCCAAAGCGTATTGCAGAATGCGCTCCCAACCATGCTCCGAACATCAGGCAGCATCCCATGGCGATGCCTAATGCAAAATTAACATGTCCGAGGATAATAAAGGCAATCAGTGAGAAACCATTGCTGATAAAGTTCATCGTTCTGGCTACACCACTGGTCAGCAGGAGGTTTATCCGATACATCGCCATGGTGGAGACCATCCAGAAAGCTCCGGTGCCCGGGCCTGCAATGCCATCGTAGAAGCCAAGTGTCATACCCTGAGCCCGTTGTTGCCAGAACAGCTTACGGCCTGGTTCTGGTAGCTGCATTCTGTCGTCGGGCTGCATGCGATTGAATAAGGTATAGACAGCTGCCAGCAGGATAAAAATAGGCAGAATTTTTTCCAAAGAATCTTTACTTAGCTGGTCTGCTGCGATAGTTCCCAGAATTGCACCAATGGCGGTATAAAGCATACTTCGTCGCCAGAAACCCGGATCAAACAGTTTTTTACGGTAGTAAGTTAGTGAGGCAACCAGCGAACCAAATGTTGCTGCCAGTTTATTAGTACCAAGAACTAAATGCGGTGGTAAACCTGCGGTTAGTAATGCAGGAACTGTTAGTAACCCACCACCGCCGGCAATGGCATCAATAAAGCCAGCAATAAACGCTACTGCACATAAGATAAGCAAAAGGCTGGTATCTAAACCGAGTTCTGTAAGCAAAAGAGATTCCTGTTAATACTCTATCTGGCGCCGGAAGGGGGGCAGAGCATTTAGCATTGATGCTCCATACGATTTAGTCAGTAGGCGCCGGTCCAGTATGACTATCTGTCCCTGATCCTGCTCCTGACGCAACAGTCTACCACAAGACTGCACCAGTTTGGTCGAGGTTTTAGGAATAGTTAATTGCAAAAAAGCATTGCCGCCTTTACGGCTGATAGCCTCTGACATAGCTTCTTCTAAAGGAGAAGTGGGTACGGCAAAAGGCAGCTTAGTTATCACTAGATTGGTCAGGAGATTTCCTGGTAAATCCAGCCCTTCAGAGAAGCTCTGTGTACCAAATAAAATACTGGTCAGATGGTGCCGACAATTCTGGCTATGAAGCTGTAATAAACTTTGTCGCGGAGCTTCTCCTTGAACCAGTAATGAAAAACCTTGCTGTCTCAGTGCTGTTGCCACTTGCTGCATTTGCCAGTAAGACGTAAACAGTACCAGACTAGCCTGTTCTTCTGGCAGATATCTTGGAAGAACAGTGATCAGCTCGTCTGTGAATTCTTCTGCCGTAGGGTCGGTTTGCATTCTGGGGATAATCAGCACACCTTTTTCTTCATGGGCAAAAGGTGAAGCTACCTGCAGGGTTCTTAAACCTTCATGCTGAGTCAGTCCGAGTTCCTGCTTTATGTAATTGAAAGAGCCAAGGGTTGTGAGGGTTGCAGAACATAACAAACAGGCAAAGGCTTCGCTGAATAACAACTGCTCCAGACGGTGTCCGATATAAAGTGGAGAAGATGATGCAATAACTGAGCTTTGTTGCAGACTGACCCAACGAGCTTGCGCTGCCGGTATCTGTTGAGGTTGGGAATATGCTTGCCATAATGCAGCGAGCTGTTCCAGCCGTCTGGAGAAACCAGACAATGCTTGCTGCATACTAAGGTATTGCTGCGAAGGTTTATACTGTTCAGTAATAGTATGTTCCAATAAAGTCTGGTGCAGCTTTTCTGTCAGGTGTTGGCATTGCTTAGACAGTTCACTCAGGCGTAGGGCATGCTTTTGAAATATCTGAGGCAATTGTGCATCTGAAAAACGATATTCGTTTTTCTCTTTAAACCACTTACCAGATAACTCTGTTACCGAATGCTCAATCGGTACCAGAGTTTTAGTCAGTTCCTGGCAACAATCCCGATATTTGAGCAAATCTTTCAGAGCTGACTCAGGTAAGGTGTCTTGTAAACGGATTGCTGTTTTTTCTGCTTGCTCGAGCCAGCTTTTATGCTGGTTTAACGCGGCTGAAGCTGAAAAGAAGTCTTTACCACACTCCGGAAGATGGTGCGCTTCATCGATAATGTAAATAGTGTCTTCAGGTAATGGCAGAACTGTATTGCCAGATTCAAGATCTGCCAGTAACAAAGCATGATTTACAACCAGTATCTCTGAACCTGCTATTTCTGCACGTGCAAGGTGAAAAGGGCAGTCATGATGGTGATAATCCGCTTTATGACAGGTAAAAGGATCTGCAGCAAGTTGCTGCCATAAGTTTTCATCAAAACCGGCAGGAAGGGTATCTCTGTCACCCAGCCATTTTCGGTTTTCCCATGCCTGTAAAAGTTGTTCCAGTTCTTTCAACATCACTGCATCAAGCCAGAGCGGCGGTGTTTTCAGTAGTTGTTTTAGCCGCTCAATGCAAGCATATCTCAGCCTGCCTTTGACCAGACAAAACTCAAATTGCAGTTCACTGGCTTTTCTGAAAAGAGGAAGATCTTTATTTACCAGCTGTTCTTGCAAAGCCACTGTTGCAGTAGCTATAACGACTCTTTTATTGTTTGCTAGTGCATAAGGAATACTTGCCAGCAAATAGGCAAGAGATTTTCCCGTTCCGGTTCCTGCTTCAACTAACCCTATTCGATCATAGTTGTGATAACTACCCGCAATTATATTTGCCATCTCAGCAATAAGTTTGTTCTGTGACGAACGGGGCTTAAAGTTTGGTAAGTGGTGTTTCACTTGCTGATAGATAATTCGGATTTGTTGTTGCAGTTTTGGACTGAGCATAGGTATGTATATTTGTACAGTTTTCTTAATTGTACAACTGTATGTACTTGCTGGCTAGATAGTGTATTAGCATAAACAGAAATAGTTCCCTGGGCCAGTTGGCTATGTGGAAATATTGATCCTATTATTTGTGCTGAGTGAAGTTATGCTGGTTTTTTTAGGCTATTCTCGGTTTTTTTACTGAAATTTAAGGAATAAAAATCACTAAATAAACAGTGGTCTAGGGAGATACATATGTACACTACAAATAAACTTAGTAAAGCTGTTCATCTCGCTATTATTCTTGGTGTTACATCAACAGTTGCAGTACCTGTTGTTGCACAAGACAATACAGAAGTAACTAAAGTTGAGCGTATTGAAGTAACGGGCTCTCGCTTACGCTCAACTGATCTTCAAGGATTTACACCAGTACAAGTATTAGATGCAAGTGATATAGATACTTCTAGCTTTGCTAATATTCAGGATCTTTTGCTAAAAAATCCGGCATTTGGTGCTCCTGCTATTAGCCGAACAAATTCTAATTTCTCAACATCAAGTGCAGGCGTTTCAACTGTAGATTTACGTAACTTAGGTACATCCAGAACCCTGGTTTTGGTTAATGGGCGGCGCTATGTTACAGGTGTTCCTGGCTCAATGGCTGTTGATTTAAATACTATTCCAACTCAATTTATTGAACGCATTGAAATAATGACAGGTGGCGCATCAGCTGTTTATGGTTCTGATGCAGTTGCGGGCGTAGTAAATATCATTTTGAAGAAAGATTTTGAAGGTATTGAAGCTGATTTTCAATATGGTGAAAGTTCAGAAGGTGATGCTGAAGATCGCCAATTTCAGTTTACTTTAGGTACATCATCTGCTGATGGCCGCGGTAATGCGATGTTACATTTTTCGTATACTGATCAAGGAGCAGTTTATTCAAGAGATAGAACTCGCTCAGAAATGGATATTTATTCGCTAGGTGCTTTTACAGGAGAACCTGGTGATTTCTTCACGCCAATATCTCCATTCTTATCAAGTTATGCCCCTGCTGGCCGATTTTTTGCGGGTGATAGTGAGTTCACCTTTAATGAAGACGGCACAATTCGTCCCTGGGCATCTACTGATGGTTATAATAGAAACGGGGCTCGTACGATCGCTATACCCACTGAGCGCTATTTATTATCAGGCAAATCTAATTATGAATTCAAAAAAGGATGGAATGTTTTTTTAGAAGGCACCTATGCTTCTTCAAAGACAACCACACAATTAGAACCTTTCCCCTTTGACACTCAATCTTTATATCCAAATTCTGGTGGGCAAATGCCGATAGAGTTTGAATCTTTTTCTGAAGATCCAAATAATCCTGGCTCATATATTCGTAACGTAATTGTGAATCCTATGATTCCTCAAGCTATTGTGAATGCTGCGACAGATGAAGACGGTGATGGTTTAAGGGATATCTTTTTCAGTCGTCGTTTATCTGATGTTGCGGATAGAGGAAATATTGCAGACCGCGATACATTCAGGGTTGTTGGTGGTATTGAAGGGGAAATTACTGATAGTTGGCACTTTGATGCTTATTATGGTTATGGTCAAACTAAAGAATCTCAAGTATCAAGTGGTCAGGTAAACGTATTGAATTTTCGCAGCGCATTAGAAGTTATTCCTGACGGCGAAGGCGGATTTATGTGCCGTGATGAAATAGCAAGAGCTCAAGGATGTGTTCCTGCAAATGTTTATGGTGCCGGAACTATATCTGCTGATGCTTTAAAGTATATTGCGGCTCCAGGATTATTGGCAACTTTTGCATCACAAAAGTACGTAGGTATGAATATTAGTGGTGATTTGTTTGAGCTTCCAGCGGGAATCGTGGGTGTGGCCTTTGGTGCTGAGTATCGGGAAGAATATTCTCGGAGTGAGTTTGATCCATTACAGCAAGCAGGATTAAATGCTGGCAATGCGATCCCCCGTACCGAAGGTGAGTATGATGTAACAGAGTTTTATACAGAAGTTAATGTTCCGATTTTGTCTAATATGTTTTTAGCAGATCAGCTCAATTTGCGTGGAGCAGTAAGATTCTCTGATTACTCAACAGTGGGAAATACAACCAGTTGGAATATAGCTTTAGATTGGGCTCCGATCTCTGAACTACGTTTCAGAGCAATTAGGGCTGAGTCTGTTCGGGCCCCTAATGTTGATGAATTGTTTTCCCCCCCTTCACAAACATTCCCTACAGGCTTAATTGATCCATGTTTAGGTGTGACGAATGCAAGTACAGGTGCTGTAGCAGAGGCTTGCCGAGCTGCTCCTGGTGTTCAGGCAAATATCAATGCAAATGGTGCTTTTACACTTAACCAATCTGATGTGCAGGGAGTTAGTGGATATGACCGTGGAAATCTTGGTTTAAAAGAAGAAAAAGGAAAATCTTGGACTATCGGCGTTACTTACTCTCCTGAAGGTTTTTTAAGCGATTTCGATTTTAATATTGACTATTTTGATATTGAAATTGCAGATGCTATCGTGAGTACCCCCCGGCAATTTATTTTGGATCAGTGTTATAACGGAGATGCTGTTTTCTGCCAGTTTATTACTCGTAGGCCAAATGCCCAAGGTGCTAATAGTGCTGGTTCATTAGAGTATATTGACTCAGCAGTAACTAATAGCGGTGGATATGCTACCGAGGGCATTGATTTTGTTATTACTTATAGTAAAAATTTAGAAGAGTGGGATTGGGTTGGGCGTTTTAATGCCAGACTTTCATATACTCGTTTATTGGACGGCTATGTGATTCCATTACCAGGCGCTGCAAAAGATCCATTTGCAGGTGAAGTCGGTGCTGCTGAAGATAAATTCTTTCTGACAATGGGCTATGCTATTAATGATTTCAATTTCTCTTGGAATATGACTTATATTGGCCGCTCATATTTGGATGATCAATTTCTCTCAAGCTATGATTTAGCTCCAGAGTCTGTTGGCGTAGGTTCAACGATATATCATGACTTTAATATATCTTATAAGCCGTCTAATAATTATGAAGTCTATGTAGGTATGCATAATGCGTTTAATAAAGATCCTGCACCTATAATTTCTGGATTACCTGATAACTCAACTGGTACTGAAACCGATGCAAGTGTCTACGATCCAATAGGACGTCGTATGTATGCGGGTGTCAGGTTAAAGTTCTGATAGCTTTAAATCTAAAGTGCCAGTTTTACTGGCACTACCTTTTATCAAAAGTAATCTCTTGGTTTTTTGTGAAGCCGCTGCATACATACACTAAAGCGCCTGCCGTTATTAAGCAGGTCGGACACAAAATCTATTGACCAACGCTGGTTAGGGAGCATAGGTTGTCGCGGCCGTGCTTGTTTTTACGTTTCTTGGCCCGCACATGCAAATCTTCTTCGGCATAAAGGCGATAAATGCGTTTGTGATTTTTAATTCCGGCTTCAGTTCGTAGTAAGCCATGTACAGCATTCAGATAGCCATAACGGGGATATTGCGTTGCCAGTGCTTTTAAGCGCCATTTGAGGCCATTATCCGTGCTTATCTTAGGTTTATAGCGAAATGCTGTACGACTTAACCTTACCGGCTTGCAGGCTGCCGGTAATCATTCCTTAAATGCACCTGTTTTAGCGTGTGCCTACATTATCAATAAAGTTCCTTGCTTATTAAATAAAAAGTATTGACCTAGGAAAATCTAGCGTTTAGCATCCATTAAGCCATGAGGGTGGAATTCTGGTTTAAACGGAGTTTCATTAGCCGTGAATGGTTGGTAATCGTAAAATTAGAATCACTACTGAATAGTGGTCCAGGGAGATATACATGTATACAAATAATAAACTTAGCAAAGCAGTGCGCTTAGCTATCGTTTTTGGTGCGGCCTCAGCAACAGCTCTTACGACTTCTGTTTCTGCACAGGAAACTGAAGACGGTGCCAAGGTTGAACGTATTGAGGTTACAGGTTCACGTTTAAAGCGTACTGATTTAGAGGGTGCGTTACCTGTTACGGTGATTGACCGTGTGAGTCTTGAGTCAAGCGGTGATGTTTCTGTAGCAGACTATTTACGCGATACAAACTTCAACTCTTTTGGTTCTTATCAGTCAACTTCTGGTAGTTCTGGTTCAGGAGCTTCACAAGTAAGCTTACGTGGTTTAGGTGCAGGCCGTACATTGATTTTGATTGATGGCCGTCGTACTCCAGTATCACCAATGTCAGCCGCTGGTCAGGACTTGAACTCTATTCCAATGGCTGCAGTTGAACGTATCGAAGTATTATCAGACGGTGCTTCGGCAGTTTATGGTTCTGATGCTATCGGTGGTGTAATTAACATTATTACCCGCAAAGACTTTGAAGGTATAGAGTTTACCTATGGTTTGGGTCGTCCGACTAATGCCGGTGGTGATACTGAAGAGATGAGTTTTGTTATCGGTAGCGCAACAGCCAAAAGCCGTGTGCTATTTGGTGCTTCATATTCTGGCCGTGATGAAATTTACACCCGTGATCGTGATTACTGGTATTCTCCTAGTAGCCCAGGCGTTTCTTCTTATTCTAACAACTTTAGTCAGATGATACCTGTTGATCCTAATGACTTAAGCCAAGGTTATGTTCATGCAACACAATTAGGTAATGCTGGTCGCTTGCGCCACCCAGATTTTGGTGCAGCAGTACCAGGATTATGTACCAATGGTGATGATAGTGATCTGTTCTATACAACAGGAACTGGTGATGCCAGTACCTGTCAATTTAACCACAGCGCGACATCTGCTAACCTGACCAGTGTGAAGAATACCTCATTGTTCGGCCGTGGTAATTATCAAATTAATGATGATTGGTCAGTATATGTCAACGGTGGTTTTAACAAAGTAGAAAGTTTTGGCCGTTTTGCTGCATTGCCTTCAAGCCCATGGCCAGGTGGCGCTATTTTTCTTGAGCCAGGAAGCCCGAATCACCCAGGTACAGCACCTGCTGATGGTGGTTTGAATCCTAATTATGATGCTTACTATGCTCAGTTCGCAAATGAAACGCTATCATTGTATCACCGTTTTGCTGCATTGGGACCACGTGATAACTCTACTGAAAACACCACTACTGATTTTAATGCCGGTTTTGAAGGTGTAATCGGTGAAGTCACTGTAGACTTTGGTGCTCGTTATGTGAAATCACGTGCGATGAACCTTGGTGAAAACTATGTAGTTGCAGGCTTAGCACAGCCTTATATCACTGATGGTACTTATAATATTTATGACCCTTTTGCAGGTGATCCAACTTCGCTGGGTATGACAACTACAACTGCGCGTGACATGCATTCTACCATCAAAGAGTTTTATGCAAACGCCTCATTTGATTTGTTCAGCCTGCCTGGTGGTATTGTTTCTGCCGCAGTAGGTGGTGAATACCGTGAAGAAGATTTCCAGGATAAATATGACTTGTTGTCTGCTTCAGGCCAGGTATCAGGTTCTTCAGGTTCTTCAGCAGGTGGTACCCGTGATGTTAAAGCTATTTACGGTGAAATGCTGTTCCCGGTAATTGACTCGGTAGATATTGAAATAGCTGGACGTTATGATAAATACAGTGATTATGGTAACGATTTTGCTCCTAAAATTGCTGCACGCTGGCGCCCAACTTCTGAGTTATTGCTTCGTGCATCCTACGGTGAAGGCTTCCGAGCTCCAACTTTACGGCAAGTAACTACTGCGCCATCATTTGGTGCTGCTTATACCAATGACCCAGCAACCTGTATTGCTCTGACTGGTGCTCCATGTACTGCTAGCAGCGTTCAGGTAACTACCTATTCTATCTCTAATCAGAATTTAGGTTCTGAACAATCTAAGCAATTTGGTTTAGGTTCAGTGTGGGAAGCTACAGACTGGCTTGATCTGACTCTGGATTACTACAATATTGAAATCACTAACAGCATTAGCTCTATTAGCCTTGGTGGCGCTGTAGCTTGTTTACGTGGTACAACTACGGTATGTCCTTCAGGTTTAAGTCAATTCCCGAATGGTACTCAAATTCCTGATCCGAGCTTGGGTTTAGGTGTTGCCTTTGCGGGTAATGATGTAAACGGTGCAATCACCGGTGCTCAGCTTGGCTCTGTTAACTTGGGTAAAGTCGAAACTGATGGTTTTGACTTTAACGCTCGTACTAACTTTAATTTAGGATGGGGACAACTGCGTAACCAGCTGAGTGCAAGTTATATCAGAAATTACTCTGTTAATGGCGGCGAAAATGAGGTTGGTAAATATGTAGCTAACGATACTGCCTACGTTAAGATTCGCGCAACGCTGAATAACTCTTTAGCAGTAGGTGATTTTACTTTTAACTGGAACATTAACGTAACTGACAGTGTTGAAACCAGTACTGGTGTACATATCCCAACTTGGGTAATTCACAGTGTTCAGGCAAGTTACACTGCGCCATGGGATGCAACTATTAGTTTTGGTGTTAATAACGTAGGTGATAAGGCTCCGGCAGATGCTTATGTCTCTGGTACCACTTACTTATCTACTACGTATGACCCATGGGGACGTGTTCCTTACGTACGTTACACTCAACGTTTCTGATAGCAAATAGAAGGCAGGTGTAAGCCTGCTTTCCATTCTTTTAATAAACTCCAGTCTTTACTGGAGTTTATTTTTTAAATTCATATTTAATTCTATATATGCAATTCAATTGTTTTTAATTGAATTTTTTTTGTTTTTTTTGTGTTATATTTTTTATCCTTTCATCATGACAACAAAAAATCGATATGATTAAATATTTTTTTATACTGATAGCTTTCATTTTTCCTGTAGCTAATGCGAATGTTCTTGCTGATGTTCAGCAATTCTTTCAGCATGCGAAATTTAAAGATATGAAGATTTCGCCAGATGGTGAGCATGTTGCCTTTAACTATGAATATGACACTGAAGTCAGGCTGGCAGTAATGAATTTGCAAAAAATGCAAATTATCAGCAGTTTTGGTTTTGGTGATAATATGCATGTTATTAACTTTCACTGGCCGAATAATCATCGGGTACTAATGGAAGTTGGTGAAATAACGGGTAATTTAGTTGATATAAATGGCGTTAGAATAGATCTCTATGCTGCAAATATTGACGGTACAAGGCGAAATCTGCTCTTTAAAACTGAAGCTTCAACTTATCGAATTCTACATCTGTTACCTGAGCAGCCGGACCGTATTTTAATTGGCAAGCAGCATTGGGCTGAGAAAAATGGTTTGAGAGCTTTCACGTTGGATATTAATCGTGGCAGAGAGCGTTATCTAAATGATCAGCCTAATGGTATTGTTGGAGCCTTAATTGCTGATAATAGTGGGGCTATTCGTATTGGTATAGAAGTCATAGAAGGTAAAACTTTTGATGACAATAGAACAGTTATTCACTATAAAAAAAATAATACCTGGCAGCAACTAATGTTGCCATCGACACGTAAAAATCCAAATATCTACCCTCTAGGGTTTTCTTCCGATAATTCCAAGCTCTATTTCTCATCTAATCACGATATTGAAGATAACGATGTTAGTGGTCTGTTTGTTTATGATTTTAACAGTTCAGATATTACATTACTTAGTCGACATAAATATTCAGATATTGGAAGGGCATTTTATAGCCATGAGGGAGATGTTTTAGCAATTAGCTATGTTGCTGCTATTAATGAATACCAGTTTATAAATACAGAACATGATGATGCATTACTATTAGCTGGTCTGAAATCAGCTTTCCCTGGGCAAATGGTTAACATTACATCATTTAATCGCAAGGGAGACATTGCGGTATTTAAGGTTGAAAGTGACCGTAATCCAGGAGAATTTTACTTATTTGACAGAGCTAAGGGACAGGCTCGTTATCTTGCATCTGCATTTGAAAATTTACCCGCGGAAAGTTTGGTCTCTATGAACCCTGTCGAGTTTGTCGCCCGCGATGGTAAAGTGATACGCGGCTTTTTAACTATGCCGAAAAACGTAGAGCAAAATGCAGCATTAATTGTCAATGTGCATGGTGGTCCATACGGTGTGCATGACAAATGGGGCTTTAACCCAGAAGTACAATTTTTGGCGAGTCGTGGTTATGCAGTACTGCAAATAAATTTCCGTGGTTCAGGTGGTTATGGTGATGATTTTCAACGTGCTGGACGCTTGGAGTGGGGGAAAGCTATGCAGGATGACATAACTGATGGTACACACTGGGCTATAAAACAAGGAATTGCGGATCCTGAACGTATTTGTATCTATGGTGGTAGTTATGGTGGATACGCTGCACTTTGGGGAGTAATAAAGGAGCCTGAATTATACAAATGTAGCGTTGGTTATGTAGGCGTTTACGATATGCCAACGTTCTTTAACGGTGATGGTTCAGATGTTAGCCGTCATAACTCTATTTCACAATATCTTGAAGCTCACGTTGGCTCAGGTACTGATTATTTGCGCTCGATATCGCCTGCTCATAATGTTGATAAAATTAAAGCTGAGCTTTTTCTAGTGCATGGTTCTAAGGATGTTCGAGTTCCTATAATACATGCAAATAATCTTAGAAAAGCTCTGGATAGCGTTGGTAAATCCTATGAGTGGATGGTAAAAGATGACGGCCATGGTTTTTACAAATTGGAAAACAGAGTAGCACTGTATCGAGCAATGGCTGAGTTTTTTGATAAACATATTGGCAAATCAGCTTTATCTGCTGAGGAGACTAAAACCCAGTAATGTGCTGTTTTTTTTAAATCCTGCATGAAAAGAGGATGCTTCCAAATACGCCTGAAATTTATTACCATACTGCCCTCAGGTAATCGCATTGTACAACGACAAGAGTAACCGTAATGGCAGACGAAAATTTTAAAGAAACGTTCAATTGGCTGCAGTTTTTTGCCTTTGCTGGCACCTTTGTGGCGCTGCTGTGTCTGGCACCTATTCTGAGATGGTTACAGATTATTCTCGGCTAATATTTGAATTTTTTGAAAAGCCGCCATCGCTGGCGGCTTTTTTGTCTCAGTGATCTAACTGATTAAAAGGGTTTTAATTAATGAATATGCAGACGCTTGCGCAGGAGCTTAAACACGTTATCAAAACGGTACAGGATTACCCAAAACCGGGGATTATGTTTCGTGATGTAACAAGCCTGATGCAGGATGGCCCAAGTTTTCATAAAGTTATTGAAGCGTTCCGTCAGAGGTTTGCTGACAAAGGTATTACCAAAATTGTCGGTACTGAATCCCGTGGATTTATTTTTGGCGCGCCATTAGCTTATGCTTTGGGTGTATCTTTCGTTCCGGTACGAAAGCCAGGTAAGCTGCCACGCGAATGTATCAATGAAAGTTATCAACTGGAATACGGTACTGATGCACTGGAATTGCATGTAGATGCTATTGTTCCGGGTGATAAAGTGTTGCTGGTTGATGATCTACTGGCAACAGGCGGTACGATAGAGGCTACTACTAAATTAGTTCGTCGCCTGGGTGGTTATGTAGAAGATGCTGCTTTTGTCATTGTATTGCCAGATCTTGGTGGCGTAGAGCGTTTACAGGCTTTGTCACTGAATATCTTCAGTCTGGTTGAGTATAGTGGCGAATAAGTTTAGGCTGTAAGCAGAAATGCATACTGCAGCCGGACACCTATATGAGTTATCAGGTTTTAGCCAGAAAATGGCGCCCACAGCACTTTGGTCAGCTGGTTGGGCAGGAACATGTGAAGGCGGCCCTCAGTAACGCACTGAACAACAGCCGCCTGCATCACGCCTATTTATTTACTGGTACCCGGGGAGTGGGAAAAACCACTATTGCCCGTATTTTTGCCAAAAGTCTGAATTGCGAAACAGGAATTACTGCTGAGCCTTGCGGACAATGTCGTGCATGTCAGGAAATTGATGCTGGCAATTTTGTTGATTTGCTGGAAATAGATGCAGCGTCCAGAACGAAAGTCGAAGATACCCGTGATTTACTGGATAATGTGCAATATGCTCCTAGCCGCGGGCGCTTTAAGGTTTATCTGATAGACGAAGTGCATATGCTGTCTAAGCACAGTTTCAATGCCTTGCTAAAAACCCTTGAAGAACCTCCTCCGCATGTGAAGTTCCTACTGGCAACTACCGATCCTCAGAAGTTGCCGGTAACGGTTTTATCCCGTTGCCTGCAATTCAGCCTGAAAGCCCTGAGTCAGCAGCAAATAAGCCAACATCTGGCATTTATTCTGAATGAAGAGCATATTCCGTTTGAAGATGCTGCATTGAATATGCTGGCTAAAGCAGCCCGAGGAAGTTTACGTGATTCACTAAGCCTGACTGATCAGGCTATTGCTCAGAGTAATGCTCATCTTACATTACCTCAGGTTCGGGATATGCTTGGCTATCTCGACCAAACTTGGGCGCAGCAACTGCTGATCGCTATCATCAATCGTGATATTGATGCTATGCAGCAGCAACTGGCATTATTAATTGGTCAGCATAGTGATATCAGTTCAGTGATGGATGATATGCTGTCTTTATTGCATCAGGCTGCAATAGCCCAGCTGCAGCCTTCTGCTGCTGAATTGTCAGAACAGCCAGAATTTGTCAGACAATTAGCAGATAGCCTTACTGCTGCAAGTATTCAGCTTTATTATCAATTGCTGATTTCTGGTAAAAAAGAATTGCCTTATGCTCCTGACCCTCTGACTGGTGTAGAAATGTCATTGCTACGTGCTCTGGCTTTTATTCCTTCTGCAACTGAGGCTGTGTCGCATACTAGCGTATCAGTAAAGCCTGTTCATATTCCGGTGTTGCCTGTTGTAAAGGATAAATCGGCTGAAGCTGAGCTGATTCATTCTCCGGAAATAGAGCAGGTAGAAACAAGTAATCAGGTAAAAACAAGTAATATTAATGCTTTATCCTCTGACACAATCGAAGGTTTACCTGCATCAGCACCAGTAACGGTGGTTGAATCTGCTGAAACAGCGGAGAAACTGACGATTGATCCTGTCACAGCACGTATTATGCAGCGGCGGGGAGTTGTGGCTGATAAACTTTCAGCACCAGAACCGTCAGGACTTAATGCTCCAAAAAAGCCTGAGCGCCCGCAGGCGCCAAGCATTCCTGCAAAGCCTTTTAACACCAGAGATAGCAGAGAAAATACAGCTACTCCTGAGCAGGCAAGTCAGGTTGTCCAACAAGTTATCATCGCTGAGGCCAGTTATAACTCAGCAGTAATTACTGAAGCTGATACTACGCCGTCTGTGGTTCATGATGATTCCCTGCCAGAAAGCCTACCGGAATCTCGGGATAATTATTCTGCAGAAGATGATTTTGCGCAGTGGGAATCTCAGCAATATGACGCAGGTTATGACTGGGCTGTATCTCATACTCTTGAACCTGAAGCCAGATTTGATGGACAGATAACAGAAGAAAACTTTTCTGTGCGTTTTGCTGCGCAGGTTGATGCATGGGCTGCTCGGCTGGAAAACCTGGATTGTGGCGGATTAATGCGTTTATTTCTACTTAATTCAGCAGCCAGTTTGCAAGGGCAGCAGCTTAAGTTAACTATTACACAAAGCCAGCAGCATCTGGATAATCCGGTATTCAGAGACAAACTACAGCAAGTTTTGAATCAGTCTTTTGGATTGTCTCTGGAATTAGAGTTAGTGTATCAGGCGGAGGTGTCTGATTGCCCACTAATGATTCAGCAACGGATAGAGTTGGAGCGTCGGAATTATCTGATCCAGTTATTACAGCAGGATCCTAAAGTACAGCAGATGCAGCAAATGTTTGCCGCAGAATTATTAACCGAAACAGTTACTGTAAATTAACCCTATAACGATCTGTGCAGATAGCTTGTAATTTAATGTTCAAGTCATTATCTTGTCGCAGGTTCCGATTTTAGAGCGTGTTGACGTTTGCTGGTTGGATTTGTTCACTCTTAAAACGTCAACATGCTCTACATTAATAGAGAGATAAAGCTATGTTTAAAGGCGGTATGGGCAATATCATGAAGCAGGCTCAGGCCATGCAGGAAAAAATGCAGAAAGCGCAGGCTGAAATTGCCAATATGGAAGTTACAGGTGAATCCGGGGCAGGTATGGTAAAAATAACCATGACCGGTAACCATAATGTCAGACGCGTTGAGCTGGATGAAAGCCTGCTGCAAGATGACAAGGATATGCTTGAAGATCTGATCGCTGCCGCTATTAACGATGCCGTTCGCCGTGTAGAAGAAACCAGCAAGGAACAAATGGCAAAAGTTACGGGTGGATTACAACTGCCGCCAGGCATGAAATTACCATTCTGATTATGAAGAAACTGACTCCTCTGGTTCAGCAATTGGTTGATGCTTTAAGGATTTTGCCAGGTGTTGGGCCCAAGTCTGCTCAACGAATGGCGTTTCAGTTACTTGAGCGAAACCGCGATGGTGGAAGGCTGCTGGGGGCTGCACTTAGTGCAGCTATGACACAGGTTGGCCATTGCCGGCAGTGCCGTACATTCTGTGAAGAGGAGTTATGCCCGGTATGCACTGACCCAGTGCGCCGCCAGAGTGGTTTGTTATGTATAGTTGGGTCGGCAGCAGACCAACTGGCAATTGAACAGACGGGGCAGTTTAAAGGCCGTTACTTTGTACTGATGGGGTATTTATCTCCTCTGGATGGAATTGGTCCTGAAGATTTAGGGTTAGATCATTTGGCTGAGCAACTGGCCACACAGGATATCTCCGAAGTTATTCTTGCAACTAACCCAACGGTCGAGGGGGATGCAACAGCATTTTATGTTGCTGAGCTCTGCCGTAAATATCAGGTTACTGTTTCCCGTCTTGCGCAGGGAGTCCCTGTAGGGGGCGAGCTGGAGTTTGTTGACGGCACAACGCTTTCTCACGCATTCAGCGGCCGTAAGGCATTCTAATTCATATTGTTTCTGGCGGTATTATTTATGCCGCTTGAATTCTGTTTATCCTCTCCCCATATAAAAGCACAAGCAAAGTATGGCTATTAGAGCCTGTCTCGGATCTCGCGAACAAAGGTTATGCAAGGCAAAAACAGGTGAAAAAGCGCAGTTTAC
>CAZXTH010000011.1:18285-21660 GCA_964643585.1 uncultured Pseudoalteromonadaceae bacterium | reverse complement strand
AGCAAATCAAGCTTGGCGGTGGTGAAACACTAATTGCCCGTCATACATCACGTGGCAAGCTGTACGTACGTGACAGAATCGAAAAATTACTCGATGCTGGTTCACCTTTTCTGGAAATCGGGCAATTCGCTGGTTGGGAATGCTATGACGATTATGTTCCGGCTGCTGGCGTAGTAGCAGGAATTGGCCGTGTTAACGGCACAGAGTGCATGATTGTTGCCAATGATGCGACCGTAAAAGGCGGAACCTATTACCCCCTGACAGTCAAAAAGCATTTACGTGCTCAGGAAATTGCTGAACGCTGCCACCTGCCTTGTATTTATCTGGTAGATTCCGGCGGGGCAAACCTGCCCCAGCAAGATGAAGTGTTCCCGGACAAGCTGCACTTTGGCCGTATTTTCTTTAACCAGGCCAATATGTCGGCGAAAGGCATTCCGCAAATTGCCGTGGTTATGGGACTTTGTACAGCTGGTGGCGCCTACGTTCCGGCAATGGCTGATGAAAGTATTATTGTACGAGAACAAGGAACTATCTTTCTGGCAGGGCCCCCTCTGGTAAAAGCCGCTACAGGTGAAGAAGTCAGTGCTGAAGAGCTCGGGGGCGCCGATGTACATTGTAAAATATCAGGAGTAGCAGACCACTACGCCCTGAATGATGAACATGCCCTGCAACTGGCACGTAACGCTGTACTGCACCTCAACCGCCCCGCTCCTGCGCAGATGGATGTCAAACCTGTACAGGAACCACTGTATGATGCCAGCGAGCTTTATGGCATCGTCGGTACCGATTTACGCAAACCTTATGATGTTCGTGAAGTGATAGCCCGACTGGTAGACGGCTCTGACTTTGATGAATTCAAACAATACTATGGCCAGACACTGGTTTGTGGCTTTTCCCGGCTCTTTGGTTATCCGATAGGCATTGTTGCCAATAACGGTATTTTATTTTCAGAATCAGCCCAGAAAGGCGCACATTTTATTGAACTGTGTGCCCAGCGTAATATTCCATTGCTTTTCCTGCAAAACATTACCGGCTTTATGGTTGGTAAAAAATATGAAGCAGAAGGTATAGCCAAACACGGTGCAAAAATGGTTATGGCGGTCAGCTGTGCCAAAGTGCCTAAATTTACCGTTCTGATTGGTGGCAGCTACGGCGCTGGTAACTATGGTATGTGTGGCCGGGCATATGATCCAACTATGATGTGGATGTGGCCAAATGCCAGAATCTCTGTCATGGGCGGAGAGCAGGCTGCAGGTGTTATGGCTCAGGTAACCCGGGACAGCATGGCCCGCAAAGGCGAAACCTTATCTGCCGATGCAGAACAGGCATTAAAAAAACCGATTATTGAGCAATATGAAAAACAGGGCCACCCTTATTATGCCAGTGCCCGGTTATGGGATGACGGCGTTATTGACCCTGCCCAGACACGGATGACTGTTGGTCTGGCATTAGTGGCAGCGATGAATGCGCCACTGGAAGAGTCTAAATTTGGTGTGTTCAGGATGTAGTTTTAATGCCATGGAAAAGTAACCTCCATACAACCTTGCCAGAACACGCCGTACAGACTTCCCTGTAGGCTCGTATTTTTCATCCCTGAAAAACGCGGTTCCGGACAAAGTGTATTGCACGTTTACTTTTCGCAAAAAACTGAGGCTGCAACCGCGATTTTAAAACGATTTATGTGCCGGTTAAGTTAATACTGTCGGAGACAAGATGAACAATAATTATACTACTGTAGACATCGACAACCGAGGTGTAGCCGCTCTGACACTGAACCGGCCTCAGGTCCATAATGCCTTTGATGATGCCATGATTGCTGAGCTTATAGCTGTACTGGACACATTAGCTGCTAACCCGGCTGTCAGGGTACTACTCCTGAAAGCGAATGGTAAAAATTTTTCCGCGGGTGCTGATCTTAACTGGATGCGCTCAATGGCCACAAAAAACTACCAGCAAAATCTTGAAGATGCTGCAGGTCTTGCCTGCCTTATGCAAAAACTGGACACCTTCCCCCGCCCTGTTATCGGGCTGGTACAAGGAGCGGCTTTTGGTGGAGCTTTAGGATTAATAGCCTGTTGTGATATCGCGATTGCTGAGCAGCAAGCCAGTTTCTGTTTAAGTGAAGTCCGTATTGGTCTTATCCCTGCCGTGATCAGCCCTTATGTATTGCGGGCAATAGGTGAACGGGCCTGCCGTCGTTACTTTCTGACAGCAGAACGTTTCTCTGCAACAGAAGCTCATCGTCTTGGATTGCTCCATGAAGTCACCCCGGATACAACCAGTCTTGAACATAAAGGTGCACAACTTGCTGAGCAGTTGCTACAAAACAGCCCTGCAGCACAACTTGCGGCGAAACAGCTGCTGGCGGATATTTATCATCAGCCGCTGAATACCGGGCTGATAAATCATACCAGCAAAGCCATTGCAGAAATTCGCGTTTCTGCTGAAGGCCAGGAAGGTTTAACTGCCTTTTTACAGAAACGTCAGCCTGTCTGGCTGTCCAAGGATAACTGATATGTTCCGTAAGATACTGATTGCCAACCGAGGCGAAATTGCCTGCCGTGTTATTGAAACGGCGCACCGCATGGGGATCCGTTGTGTTGCAGTTTATTCCGAAGCAGATGCCGCAGCACGCCATGTCAGTATGGCAGATGAGGCATTCCTGCTAGGTCCGGCAGCCAGTAAAGATTCTTATCTGCGGGCAGATAAAATTATTGAAATAGCTAAAAGTTGTGGAGCAGAAGCTATTCACCCAGGGTATGGTTTCTTATCAGAAAACCCTGATTTTGCCCGGGCCTGTAAAGAAAATAATTTAACGTTTATCGGCCCGCCAGTATCTGCTATTGAAGCTATGGGCTCTAAAAGCGCAGCAAAAGCTATTATGAGCAAAGCCGGTGTTCCGTTGGTTCCTGGTTATCATGGTGATGATCAGTCAGATAGCCGTTTACAGGCAGAGTCAGAGAATACCGGCTACCCACAATTGCTGAAAGCCGCTTATGGCGGCGGCGGTAAAGGAATGCGGGTAGTGAACAGTCCGGATGAATTTATAGAGGCGCTGCAAAGCGCACGGCGCGAAGCACGTGCCAGTTTCGGTAATGATAAAATCTTGCTGGAACGCTATTTAACCCGGCCCAGACATATTGAACTTCAGGTATTTGCGGACAACCACGGAAATGCAGTTTATCTGGCAGAACGCGACTGCTCCCTGCAGCGCCGCCACCAGAAAGTGGTAGAAGAAGCTCCTGCTCCCGGTTTTACTGCTGAACAGCGGCAAGCGATGGGTGAAGCCGCAGTCAAAGCAGCACAGGCTATTCACTACCAGGGTGCCGGCACTGTTGAGTTTTTGTTTGACGAAGATGGTTCTTTCTATTTAAT
>CAZXTH010000011.1:1588-18275 GCA_964643585.1 uncultured Pseudoalteromonadaceae bacterium | reverse complement strand
CGAGATGATTACTGGTCAGGATCTGGTTGAGTGGCAGTTGCGCGTTGCTTCCGGCGAAATACTTCCCTTGCAGCAACAGGATATCCATATCCGGGGCCATGCTATTGAAGTGCGGGTTTATGCAGAAGATCCGGCACAAGATTTTCTGCCCCAAACCGGAAAACTCCATTATCTGCGCGAGCCAATGGCAAACCGCTATGTCCGTATAGATACCGGCGTCCGTGAGCTGGATGACATCAGCCCATTTTACGACCCGATGATAGCTAAATTGATCGTTTGGGATGAAAACCGGCAACAGGCAATCAGTCGTATGCTGAATGCACTGCAGGGCTATCATATTGCCGGGGTAACAACCAATCTAAACTTTCTGAGCCAGTTGGTGGGTCATGCTGCATTTGCGGCAGCAGAACTGGACACCAATTTTATCCCCCGCCATCAACCGGAACTCTTTGCTAAACACCATCAATCAACTGAACAAGCTGCAGTACTGGCGGCCCTGTATCTGCTAAAGCAAACACAGTCTCAGATAAGCCTGACCAGACCGGGCCCATGGCAAGATAGCAGCGGCTGGCAACTGAATACTGCACCTCAAATACATTTTACTTTGTCACAAGCAGAGCAATCCTACCGGTTGCAAATTACCCGGCAAACGAACTCGCTGCTCGTCCAACTGCAGGAAAAAGTGTGGAATTGCCAGGTCTGGCTTGATGGTGATCATTTGACAGCCATACTTGATGGACATAGGTGTCAGGCTTATATCGGCCACTACCAGCAGCATCTGACGATATTCAGCGGGCAAGAACGTACTGATTTTATTTACCAGCCCCAGGCAGATATTGCAGAACATACCGACCACGGCGGTAACCTGAAAGCACCAATGAACGGTACGGTAGTCGATGTCAGGGTTAAGGCAGGCAGCAAAGTTGCTGCCGGTGAAACCTTACTGGTGATGGAGGCTATGAAAATGGAATACAGCATTAAAGCACCAACAGCTGGTACAGTGAACCAGCTATTCTATGCAAGCGGTGATTTAGTGCAGGATGGTGCAGAGCTTGTCGATTTTACACCGGAGGAAGCATGAGCCTGCCAGCTACCGTTCGGATAGTTGAAGTTGGTCCGCGTGATGGCCTGCAAAATGAAGCCGCTGTCGCCACCGAAGATAAAATAGCATTAATCGACAAACTCTCTGCGGCCGGTTTTAGTTACATAGAAGCCGGAGCTTTTGTCTCCCCTAAATGGGTGCCTCAAATGGCAGACTCTGCCGCAGTTCTACAACAAATCGGTCGAAAATCGGGAGTACGTTACACCGCCCTGACCCCGAATATGCAAGGTTACGAAGCTGCCATTGCGGCTGGCGCCAGTGAAGTTGCCATATTTGCGGCTGCATCTGAAGCATTCAGCCAGAAAAATATCAATTGTTCTATAGCTGACAGTCTGTTGCGGTTTCAGCCTGTGCTGGCAGCTGCAACAGCAGATGGTATCAAAGTTCGTGGTTATGTGTCCTGTGTAGCAGGCTGCCCTTATCAGGGTGAAGTTTCTCCGGCAGATGTTGCCCGTGTAGTATCGGCCTTACTGGATATGGGCTGTTATGAGGTTTCATTAGGCGACACTATTGGTACAGGAACACCAGCATCCATTAAGGCTATGCTGGAAGCGGTACTGAAAATTGCTCCGTCAGAAAAACTGGCAGTTCATTTTCATGATACCTATGGCCAGGCACTGACCAATATCTATGTCGCTTTGCAATATGGCATTAATGTCATTGACAGCGCCGTTGCCGGGCTGGGAGGCTGCCCTTATGCTATAGGCGCATCCGGTAATGTAGCAACGGAAGATGTAATCTATTTACTGAATGGTCTGGGGATCAGACATGGTATCGATTTACAGGCTGTGGCAGAAGCAGGCTGGTTTATTACCGACAAGCTCGGCAAGCAGCCTGCGTCTAAAACAGGGTTGGCGCTGAGAGCTAAGTGTAAACAGGGGGCAACAAATGGCAGGGTTTAATAAAGTCGTAAACAGCTACGAAGAAGCCTTAGAGGGATTACAAAACGGCATGACCGTTCTGGCCGGAGGTTTTGGCCTTTGTGGTATCCCGGAAGGTCTGATTGCCCATATTCGCAAAATGGGCACTACTGACCTTACCGTAGTATCCAATAATTGCGGTGTCGATGGTTTTGGTCTTGGTATTTTGCTGGAGCAACGGCAAATCCGCAAAATGGTTGCTTCTTATGTCGGTGAAAATGCGTTATTCGAACAACAACTACTAAGCGGTGAACTGGAAGTAGAACTGACCCCTCAGGGAACGCTGGCAGAAAAGATCCGGGCTGGTGGTGCTGGTATTCCTGCATTCTTTACCGCAACAGGCTACGGCACTCCAGTAGCTGAAGGTAAAGAAACCCGTGAAATCAATGGCCGTAATTATGTTTTGGAAGAATCCATTACCGGCGATTTTGCCATAGTCAGAGCCTGGAAAGCCGACCGTTACGGCAATCTGGTATTCCGCCATACCTCAATGAACTTTAACCCGATGGTAGCCACCGCCGGGAAAATTACCGTAGCCGAAGTTGAAGAGATTGTCGAACCCGGTGAGTTGGAGCCAAGTCAGATCCATACCCCAGGTATTTATGTACAACGGGTAATTAAAGGCAGTTTTGAAAAACGCATTGAACGCCGCATGGTACGTCAGGCATAAGGAGGCAGCAATGGCTTTATCTCGTGAACAGGTTGCAATGCGGGTAGCACAGGAATTACAGGACGGCTACTACGTAAATCTCGGTATTGGTATTCCGACACTGGTTGCAAACTATGTACCTGCCGGTATGGAAGTAATGCTGCAATCCGAAAATGGTTTATTGGGTATGGGCCCTTACCCGACAGAAGCCGAACTGGATGCAGATATGATTAACGCCGGCAAAGAAACTGTCACAGCCATAAAAGGCGCAGCCATTTTCAGTTCAGCAGAAAGCTTTGCCATGATTCGCGGTGGTCATGTTGATTTAACGGTATTGGGTGCTTTTGAAGTTGATCAGTATGGCAATATTGCCAGTTGGATGATTCCCGGCAAGCTAGTAAAAGGCATGGGAGGCGCCATGGATCTGGTGGCAGGAGCGCAGAATATCGTCGTAACCATGACTCATGCCGACAAACATGGCAACAGCAAACTGCTGCAAAGCTGCACCCTCCCCTTAACCGGTGTTGGTTGTGTGAAAAAGATTGTCACCGATCTGGCAGTGCTGGAAGTGCGTAACGGAGCATTCCATCTGTTAGAACGTGCGCCCGGCATATCAGTTGAAGAAATAAAACAGAAAACCGCTGGCACGCTGATTATTGATGGCGACATACCTGAGATGAGGTTTCACCAATAAATAAGAAAATGCAGAGTTGCTTTTAAATAACAAGCGAAAGCCCGGAATCATTACTGTATTCCGGGCTTTATTCAAGGTTTAATAAGCCAGCGATTTACGCCTGAATAATAATAGTAATCCCAGAAGACCCAGGCTAAAAATACCTGCAGCAGAAGGCTCAGAAACTTCAACTGTATTACCTACCAGCCTGACATTATCAAGAGAAACAGTTTCTGCACCACTACGCCAGTCAGCCAAAATACTAATTTGGCTGACAGATGATAATACAGACAAAAACTCTGTATCTGTCGGGGTTCTTCCACCAAGCAACCATTCAACAGGCGTTAACTGAAACACTAAAGAGTTCCACTGCCCTGCCCGAACGCCGGTAATATTTGAAGCTGTAAGTTTTGATAATAGAGAACCTGCGCCGCTTTGAATCACAACTAATGCACCTGCAACCCTATTTGTCAGAGTACTTGGCCGAATATCAAAAGAAAAGTAGCCATCCCAGAAGTTTTCAAGATTTCCCAGAAACTTGCCCGGAGCGACAAAATAATCAGCAGCCCCGTGGGCTGCATCTTGTACCGAAATATACCCACCTGGATTACCACCTGATGCATGCCATCTGTAAACAGATGATGCATCACCAGAGCGACGCCATCCATCATTGTTATTATCAAAAGTAGACTCGACAATAATTAGCCCGGCATAAGAGCGTGGAGAGGCAAAAAAACCAATAAACACCAGCAAAGACAACAGCAACTTTATTTTCATAGCATATTCCATACAAGTTATTTAAGTGACAAAAATACGTCACAAAAGAAACCATTCAATAAACATGCCGTTAATTAAAAGCAGCTAATACAATAAAAAAGCAGCTCGATAGCTGCTTCTTTGTTATGGCATGTAACTCAACGTTTTAACCTCGCGAGTAAACTGGATGTATCCCAACGCCCACCACCCATTTGCTGAACTTCACTGTAAAACTGATCGACCAGAGCTGTCAGCGGCAGATGACTGCCATTTTCACGGGCTTCAGCCAGAGCAATACCCAAGTCTTTGCGCATCCAGTCAACAGCAAACCCGAAATCGTATTTCCCTTCCAGCATGGTTTGATAACGATTCTGCATCTGCCAGGATTGTGCAGCTCCCTGAGAAATAACTTCAATCACTGCCGCAGCATCAAGGCCAGCATTCTGGGCAAAGTTGAGAGCTTCGGCCAAGCCCTGAACCACACCAGCAATACAAATCTGGTTGACCATTTTTGCCAGTTGCCCTGCTCCGGTTGGCCCCAGTAATCTTGCACACCGGGCATAGCTGGTAAGTGCGGTTTCAGCTTTACACATATCGGCATGCTCACCACCAATCATAATGGTAAGAATGCCTTTTTCTGCCCCGGCTTGCCCTCCCGAAACCGGAGCATCCAGAAAACCCACACCTTTTGCGGTAGCTGCTGCTGCAAGTTCACGGGCCAGCTCTGCCGACGCGGTAGTATGGTCAACCAGAACAGTACCAGACTGCATAGCAGTCAGAACACCATGCTCACCATAAACGACTGAGCGAACATCATTATCATTACCAACACACATGAAGACCAATTCAGCACCTGCCGCTGCTAATGCAGGAGTAGCTGCATACTGCCCACCGTACTGCTTTACCCAGGCTTCAGCTTTTGCATTAGTCCGGTTATATACCGTAACCTGATAACCTTTCTGTTGCAGAAATCCCGCCATAGGATACCCCATGACACCAAGACCAATAAAAGCGACTTTCTGAGATAAAGGATTTGACATAAAAATGACTTAAAACTGTGACATACTGTGGAGGCGTTATTGCCATTAGCAGGCAATCTTACAAAGTAATTTGTGCAAAAGCAAAAAGCGGAAAGGAACCATTATGCCAAATGTTCATCAGTTTACGGTTACCGATAATCGTGGTCAGCCGGTCGAATTGAGCCAATATCAGGGCAAGGTATTACTGATTATCAATACTGCCAGCAAATGTGGCTTCACTCCTCAGTATCAGGAACTGGAAGAACTACACCAGCGTTATAAAGATAAGGGACTGGTTATTCTGGCATTTCCATGTAATCAATTTGGCGGGCAAGAACCTGGCAGTAACGAGGATATCCAGCAATTCTGTCAGCTTAACTATGGTGTAAGCTTTCCGGTTATGGCAAAAATCAATGTTAACGGCCCGGAAGCAGACCCGTTATTTGAACACCTGAAAGAAAATGCCCGGGGCCTGATGAAAACCAGAGCAATAAAGTGGAATTTTACTAAGTTTCTGGTGAATAAACAGGGAGAAGTCGTAAAGCGCTATGCCCCACGCACCAAGCCTGCCAGCATTGTACAGGCAATAGAAGAATTACTATAAATTTGATCTGGCGCTAAATAGTCCGGTAACTTTTAAACTAAGCTATCTGATACAACTTCAGGGAGATAGCCGATGAAAGTCGCCGTTTTCAGCGCCAAGAAATATGACCAGGATGCCTTTTTTGCCTGGGCAGACAAAAGTCTGCAATTTACCTATCACGAAACCCGGCTCACCAGTGAAACTGTAAAACTGGCTCAGGGCAATCATGCCATCTGTGTTTTTGTTAATGATGAACTTAACAGCGACGTATTACAGCAGTTATCTGAAATGGGCATTGAAATGATTGCTCTGCGCTGTGCAGGTTTTAATAATGTTGATATGGAAACCGCTAAAGCTCTGGGCATCCGGGTAGCACGTGTACCAGCCTATTCTCCGGAGGCTGTGGCGGAGCATACTGTCGCTTTGATGCTCAGCTTGAACCGCAAGTTGCACAAAGCTTATAACCGTGTCAGGGATGATAACTTCTCACTTGATGGCTTGTTGGGTTTCAATATGCATGGCAAAACAGTTGGCCTGATTGGTACCGGGCGCATAGGAGTTGCCACTGCGAAAATTCTGCTTGGGTTTGGCTGTGAACTGCTTTGCTATGATCCAGAGCCAGCCATAGAACTGAAAGAAACCGCAGCCCGCTATGTACCTCTGGCAGAGCTATATGCTCAAAGCGATATTATCAGTCTGCACTGCCCATTAACACCAAAAACTCAGCATATAGTGAATCATTACAGTATTGGCAGTATGAAAGACGGGGTAATGCTGATAAACACTAGTCGCGGCGCTTTGATAGATACCAAAGCCGTAATTAACGGCCTGAAAAACCGTAAAATTGGCTATTTAGGTTTAGATGTATATGAACAGGAAGCAGATTTATTTTTTGAAAATCTATCAGAGCAAATGATCGAAGATGAAGTCTTTAAACGTTTACTCACCTTTCCAAATGTACTGATTACCGGCCATCAGGCGTTTTTTACCAGAGAAGCACTACAACAGATCAGCCAGATTACCAGTGACAACCTTATTGCTTACGCCAGCGGAGTCGCTACAGGAAACGAGCTGGTAAACTAAAAAACGTTAGGGGCGGTTCACACCGCCCCTAATTTTATTACTCTTCGTCCTGAGTTGCTGTCAGCAATGCTTCAGACAACTCTTCCGGAGTCACAACCACTCCCGGGCCATCAGTATCCGGAACGACAGCAATTGATAATTCATCACTGTTTAAACCTGCAGTCCATTTATCCAGCCAGGTATCCATATCTACAGCCTGAGCCTGACACTCTGCCCAATCACCTTCGATCCACTGTTCTGCAAGCTCAGCATGAGGCCATACCGGAATACAACGCTCATCTTCAGCACTTACCAGCACAAAGCCATCATCATCGGTCAGTATCCAGATTTCTCCGGTATCAGCAACCGCCTGAATGAAATACTCATAACGCTGTTCTGCATCCAGCGCAGTAATACGCTTCAGTTCTTCTGCGCTTAATTTAAATTCCATAACCCTATCCTGTATCCACATTGCAATGGCGTAATGATGACGGATCTGAGGTAATAATGCCAACAGAATTACGCCGTTGCCGGTGCAGAAAGCTGCTATCCCGGCATTACCGTCATTCCCAACCATAGTAAAACAGCATAGCGGGCTCCCTTTCCTGCCAGAACCAGTATCAGAAAAATCCGAAAGTGGATCTTCATCATGCCAGCAACTAGCGTTAATGGGTCACCAACTACAGGCAGCCACGCAAATAACAAGCTCCAGATACCATATCGCTGAAAATACTGCTGGCCTTGCTGTAATTGTTCAGGTTTAAGTGGAAACCATGATTTATGCTGAAACCGCAGCAACTCTTTTCCCAGATACCAATTAACACAGGAACCCAACGTATTGCCGCTGGTTGCTGCCAGCCATAACCCAAACAAATGGTAGCCTTGTTGCTGTAATATCAGTAGCAGTACTTCTGAAGATGCAGGAAATAATGTGGCAGCAATAAAACCGCTGATAAACAGCGAAAGATACACAAGCATCGTAACGGCAGCCTTTAGCTAAATATCACCAGCCACAATAAACGTAACCAGATAAGCCATACCACCACCACACCAGCCAGAAAGAAACTAAAACGATGGCGCACATTGTTTCTACCGATGTGAACAACCGTATGTAAACAACGAAACGCAACAAAAAGACAACCAAGGATCACAAAACCAATATCAGCTAATCCAAAGTGCAATACCAGCAATACACTGAGAAAATAAAGTACAGGGATCTGAAACTGGTTATCAAAATTACGGCTGGTTGCCACTACCCGCTCATTTGCGCCACTCAGATTCATAGTACGAAAAGCCGCTAACGTAATTTCTTTATTTCTTGCAGCAGCAATTCTGCGATGCGCCATCAATACCATAACGATACTGGTCAACAGTACCTGTATAAAGACTGGCAGCAATAACCATTTTTCCATTAGTCTCTCCCTTTATCTGGTTCTTATAAACGGCCCTAATCCCGATCAGTTAAGCTTAAAGCAAGCTGATTCCTGCTTAAGTTAGCGGTCTTCTCCTGGACCTTGTCTTAATAGTGTCATACAGAATAGCTAAACTGCCCGCAGATACGCCACTTTACAGCCTGAACTGATATACTGCCGCCTGTTCTTATTTGCGGCAAATATGCCCGGCAGCGTCAGCAATATATCTTACAGGCAATTCAGATGGCACAACTTTATTTTTATTATTCGGCTATGAATGCCGGTAAATCGACCTCTTTACTGCAAAGTGCCTATAACTATCAGGAAAGAGGAATGACAGTGGTAATTTATACTGCCGCCATAGATGACCGGTTCGGCACAGGAAAAGTCAGTTCCAGAATTGGTTTATCAATGGATGCACATTTATTTGATAACCAGTTTGATTTTATCAGCCATATTGAACAGTTAAAGCAACAAGGGACATTGGATTGCATTTTGATTGACGAAGCCCAGTTTCTGACAAAACAGCAAGTGCGCCAGTTAACTGAAGTGGTTGATAATTTAAATATCCCGGTACTGGCATTCGGGTTACGTACCGACTTTCTGGGAGAAACATTTGCCGGTAGCCAGGCTCTACTGGCCTGGGCAGATAAACTGGTAGAACTGAAAACCATCTGCCACTGTGGCCGTAAAGCCAATTTTGTCGTCCGGGTAGATGAACACGGTAAACCGGCAACAACGGGTTCTCAGGTACAAATTGGTGGTAATGATCGTTACATCTCTATGTGCCGGGCACATTTCCGGCAACTGGTATGGCAAGATAAACCCAAGGAATAGCTTATGAAGATTCTCTATGGCGTACAGGCAACAGGAAATGGACATATCAGCCGCGCCCGCGCCATGCAGAAGCATTTAAGCAAACCAGGCATTCAGATTGATTATCTGTTTTCAGGGCGCCCCGCCGAGCAGTTCTTTGATATGGATGTTTTTGGTAATTACCAGTTAAAACGAGGCCTGACATTTGTGACTCAGGCAGGAAAGGTCAATTACCTGAAAACCCTGCAACAAGCATCACTCACAGAGTTATGGAAAGATATCCGGCAGCTGGACTGCCGGCAATATGATCTGGTTCTGACAGATTTTGAACCTGTTACAGCATGGGCAGCCAGGCAGCAACATATTCCGGTAGTTGCCTTAGGACATCAGTATGCTTTTCTGCATGATATTCCCATGCAGCAGTCAAATATCATGACCAGAAACATCTTCCGTCATTTTGCTCCGGCAGAACAACAACTGGGGTTACACTGGCATCACTTTAATCAACCGATACTCCCTCCGATTATCGATCTCGACACACAGCCTCTTGCAGCAACGATAAAAAACAAAGTACTGGTTTATTTACCTTTTGAAGATCAGCAGCAGGTTATAAATCTGCTGCAACCACTTACCGAATATCAGTTCTGTCTGTATGGTCCCGGCTTGCAAGCAGCACAACAAGGCCACATCAAAACTCACCCGCCAGCATTACAGGCTTTTAAGAATGACTTGCATGACTGCCAGTTTGTATTGAGTAACGCGGGTTTTGAGCTCATAAGTGAAGCACTACAACTGCAAAAGACAATAATGGTGAAACCACTACAAGGGCAAATGGAACAGTTATCCAATGCACTGGCATTGCAGCAACTGAACCTAGCAACAAGCCATAACAAGCTGACAAGCCATGCAATATCTACATGGCTGACAACTGAGTGTCAATACAATAAAGTGCAGTACCCGGATGTAGCAGCAGCCATCAGTGAATGGCTGCTTGCAGGCAGAGAAGAACCTGTAAGCTGCCTGAGCCAAAGGCTCTGGCAGCATTAATCATAGAAAGGTGACCGTTGTTCTGTACTGTTGATCAGATTAACAGGGCGATTAAGTGGCTGACCGCCATCGCGGGCAATCGGTATCCACGGCAAACGGCCTCGACCTGTTGATGGCCTGATAGAGAACACATCAAACGGGATCGACAAGTAGAAACCTTTGGTAAAACTACCTTCTCCGTATTCCTCAGAAGAAACATTGGTGATTGCAGCATAAGCCCCTACCACAATGCCGCTATCAAAGCGTTTGGCAAAATCTACCGTAACACCTTTATCTTTTGCCAGATACTGGCCGATATTAAACGTCAGCAACGTATCTTTCAGGAAGTCCGGTTTCCAATAAACGTTTACATGACCGGTCAGCACTTTGTAGTCAAAAAAGTCGAAATCATTCTCGTATGAGCGTTGCTGTACATAATTAATATCAAAACCTACAGCCAGCGAGCTATCAACCGGACGATACAGAACTTCTCCACCGATCCCTCCGTACATGGTTTCCAGATAACCGCCATACAACTGGCCATATAAGTTTGGAGCTAGCCGGTCCTGCCATTGCAGATAAAGGCTATCCATTGTTACCCTGCTGCGAGTCACATATTCACGAATATAGGTTCTAACACGTGGTAAAGCAGTATCCTGATTATCAACCTTAAAATTAAACCGATCGAAATTTTCCAGTAATGTGGCTTTCGCGGTACCATTCAGGCTGATCGTACGGCTAAATGCATAGCCGCCGTGCAGGAAAACCCCGCCCTGGTACATGTAGAATGACTCCGGGTTACCAAACGTCTGGATCCAGAATGCCTCCATTCCACCGTAGAAGCCTGAATAATCACGTTCAGGATAATGGGATAATGTTTGTATTGCAGGATCCTGCCGGACATAAGTTGAACGAATATCAGAATTCAGGCTTTCATAGCGGGCAGCAGCAATAAAATCAGCGGCTTCAACCACCGTTTCCACCTGTGGTAAATTACCGCTATAAGTTACTATACGGTAACGCTTAATGGAGGAAGGTAGCTCGGTTACAAGCACCCGGCCTATCCGCTGTGCAGCTTCTTCATAATTACGGTAACTGAGCTGCTGGCCATATAAAATAAACTCATCATCAGCCATATAGGAAGATTGCAAAGCAAAACCGGCTTCACGTAATAGCGCCTGCGGCAAACGATCTCTATCTGTAATTTCTGTTATCTCAGGCAGTTGCTCCGGTATGACCCGAGGCGCAGGTTTTATTTGAGGCATGCCCGCGGTGTGAAGATTAGCCCGGTAATGAACACCGAAACCAAAGGTATTACCACGCTGATAGTTCAGATCAAAATCAAAACTACCCCACCGATATACAGCACCAACATTATAGTGGCTGTCCTGAACTAAATCCCGTGCACGGTCTTCACTATAATCATTACCGTCATACTCAAGTTTTAGTCGCAAAGGTGCCCAAGGCGTTTGATACTCTACGCCACCAAATAGTGCGGCAGGGCCTCGAAAGAAGTTCTGATAGTCAATTTTACCACCGCGACCGCTATAGCCTGATGGCCGATTACAAAAGCGGTCACTGATATCGCAGAAAGGATTACTGATATTGTCACTGGTACCAAGGTAACCCCAACCCATGCCTAAGTGGAAATCCAGAGGGCCCCATTGTTTGCTTAAGGCGATAAACTCGCTGGTAAACAGCCCTGTCCCGCCAAAATCACGGAAACCCATCGATACTTCCGGAAGATAAAAACTTTCCTTAAGCAGTCGGAATTTAACATCTATACCTTTATCTTTATAGGTTTGATCACCGCTAAAACCCGGATAAGGGCTATACAATTGAGTACGAACGTCAGTATAACGAACAGTCGACTCCATCCAGGGAAATAACTGAATACTAACAGACCAGAAGCGATACTCTTCGTTGTCGGTATAATTTACTGATAGCTGCCCCTCCTCTGCCATACGGGCAGTAGGCATCTGGATCAGCCCGGTACCTCCATGTACAGATTGCGATAAACCAGCGCCAGTTTGCTGCCAGCCAGTCGAATCAGCTTGCACAGGTAAAGCTAGCAGGCTACCTAAAACAGAGCCATAGAACAGCTTGTTTGATTTATCAGCATATTTCATGGCATAACCCTGTGCTTAGCCAGTTCTGCAATCTGCTGATTAATATTTTCAGTAAGTGATGAAAACCATTCATCGGCAAAAGGTATAAATAACTGACCACCTGGCATAATTTCAAGATGCTGCCGGTTCCAATAACTATTATCCAGAAGCTGCACCAGCCCGTCAGGCTGTATAACATATAACTTCCGGCTATCTGCACCGGCAGAAAATGTCAGCCCCTGAAGATATTCATAAGCAGGAGTTGCTCCCTGGTGGGACAAACGCTGCGGGTAGGTAATCACACCATAGGCATAAACCGCATCAGGCCGTGTTTTCAGGCGTAATAAATAGCGCCCATTCTCAAGCCTAGGGTTAAACTCTGGCTTTACCCGTGCCAGGTCATAATCGACTGCAACCGGAATACGCTCCGCCAGTTGCCAGCTTTCAAGCTCACGAATCAAACGCAATACCGTTGCTTTTCTTTCTGGCTGTTCCTGCCAGCGTGCAGAAAGCTGTTGCAAGTCAATCAAAGCTTTCTCTCGTATCTGTTCAGGCTTCTGGCTATCAAGACGGTATAACGCTGCTGCAGGCCAATACCAGCGTTTATTCGTTGAAACTGGCTCAAGTATTTCTGCCAGCCTGGGAGCATCCATATAATGAAACTGCTGATTATTAATCTGGACAGAGACATCTGCATAAGTAGAAGCGCTGGCTACAATCAGAACAGCACTCAGGATGAATTTCATTGGCATAAAATGACTCAACTCTGATTATCCAGCAAACGGGCGATATGGCTGATATGGGTTATTTCTATTTCATGCCAGAAAGGCGCCAATTGCTGGCGGCTTTTCAGTAAAGTTCCCGTCTTCGCATCAAACCAGAAATAATTACGCCATTGTTTATCACCGCGAAGAAATTCCGATTTATCCAGATAAGTAACAGTTTCAATTAATAACACGGAGCTGACTGATTGATCATAGAAGGTTAGCATCTCCGTGCCAGCATTGCGGAATTCAGAGCGAAGTTGATAACCATATTCATCCTGTTTCCAATCTGCCAGACGCAACCACTTACGGCCATCTTGTATTCTCACAGGGCGCTTTAATGGATCCTCAACAGTATTTGTCAGATAAAGTAAATCCTTATCAAAACCTAGTGTTTTAACAATCCGGCCTTTATCCAGCACCAGCATGGCCTGATCCTGAGAAACCCATTTGTGTAACCCATTTTCAAGATAGGCAAGAACCATTACAGCCTGAGCACGTTCTCCACTTTTAACATAGAGTAAGTCATAATCGGCTTCTCTGACTTGCTGTAACGTGAGTTCAGCTTGCGGCTGTCCACTAAAAGCAAACTTAAGAGAATCGTAATATGCGTTATAAGTGCCAGAGCAGGAAACAAGAAAAAAAGCAGACAGAAAGATCAACAGCGGTTTAATCACAACAAAATCCCTTTTGATTGATTTCCGTATAGCAAACTAGCAGATTAAAAAAACCGCCTGATTTCAGGCGGTCTTATAAACAAAATGATTACTGAACAATTGCAGGATAAGTAAAGGTTACAGGCACAGTAGTGGTACCTGAAACAGTTACAGTAGTACCTGTACAAACACCATTAACAGGTGCGCCATCACCTGAATTACAGGTTTCTACAGGCACAGTAGGGTCAGTAATGCCAGAAGATGAGCTACGGTTATTTGAAATCACAGCAGCCAATACTCCAGCAGCAACAGCACCTGCAACAATAGTACCGGTAGCAATACCACCGATGGCGGCACCAGATGCACCACTACCTGCCGCACGCTCTTGTTGAGCCATTGCAGCTGTAGAACATAAACCAGCAACTAAAGCAGACACAATAAACAGCTTTTTCATAACACTCCCTCGTTAAAACCAAAACAGAAATCGAAATATCTACATTAGAACTAGCTTAATTCACAGTCAAAAAAAAAGCAAATATTAAAACCTGTTAAAAATCAACAGTAATAAACACTTGCTTACGCAATATATTTTTTACCTTCTGTCACAACTTTATCAGCTAGTATCAATGGTATATGTTGTACTGCATCCGTATCACAAGTAGCTTTTATCACCAGATCGCTACTGGCGCAGCTATAGTTAAATCCTGTTGGCGCATGGCGCAGCAACTCAATAATCTGCTCTACTGCAAAATGTTCACAATATTGCTCTAATCGATTTAATAGCAATTGCATATCCAACCAATTCAAACAAACTTCATCAGCAGCCATAATTCTCGGATGTTCTGTTTCCCGTACATTCTCACCAATCAACAACTCTTCATAAAGTTTTTCGCCAGGTCTTAAACCTGAGTATAGAATTTCAATATCGCCATTAGGATGAACTTCATCTTTTACTTCCAATCCCATTAAATGGATCATTCGTTTGGCGAGGTCTGCAATCTTAACTGGCTCCCCCATATCCAGTACAAATACATCACCGCCATTTCCCATAGCACCCGCCTGAATAACCAACTGAGCAGCTTCAGGTATAGTCATAAAATAGCGGATAATATCTTTATGAGTTACTGTTACCGGCCCACCACGGCGAATTTGCTCGCGGAAAAGCGGCACTACCGAACCGGAAGAACCTAAAACATTACCAAAACGTACCATACAGAAGCGGGTTTGCTGCTGTCTTTGAGCCAGAGCCTGCAATACCAGTTCAGCCAGACGCTTAGAGGCTCCCATCACGTTGGTCGGGCGAACAGCCTTATCAGTTGAAATAAGCACAAAGGTTTCTACCCCGGCGGCAATTGCTGCTTCTGCTGCGCACCAGGTTCCAAAGACGTTATTACGCACCCCTTCAACCACATTAAACTCAACCAGCGGTACATGCTTATAAGCGGCTGCATGATAAACTGTATTGACCTTAAAGGTCTTCATCACAGTTTCCATCCGGCTACGACGCTGTACCGTACCAAGTACAGGTATAATCTCAACATTAAGTTTATTCTGACTAATAATGCCAGATAACTCCTGTTCAATACTGTATAAACCAAATTCAGACAACTCAAACAGGAGTAGCATTTTAGGATCGCACTGAATAATCTGCCTACACAGCTCAGAACCGATAGAACCGCCAGCTCCAGTGACCATTACCACTTTACCGCGAATATTTGCCTGCATTAGTTTTGTTTTAGGTGTAACAGGATCACGCCCCAGCAAATCCTCAATTTTCACATCTTGTAGCTCATCAATCCGCATTTTGCCATCAACCAAATCGCTCATGCCGGGAATAGATTGTACAGGGATAGGTAGATTCTCGAGCGCATCTAACACTTCCCGACGGCGACTTCGCCCAACAGAAGGTAAAGCTAATAAAATACGACTTATCCGCTGCGATTTAATCAGCGAAGCAATTTGTGCCGGACCACCAACCGGGATCCCCATAATGGTAGAACGTTGTAAAGTGGTGTCATCGTCAACAAAGACCACCGGGTGAAACTGTTCACCGTTCATCAAGGCTTGCGCCAATTGACGGCCTGATGAACCAGCACCATATATCAGTACACGGTCTTTGTGACCATTATTACGTTGCACCAGAAACATTCTGGCTAACAACCTCACTCCGCCTGAAGAAATTAATGCCATAAGGGCGTAAACAAAAATCAGACTACCTTTATCTTCAACTTTTAATACGCTAAACAATAACGCCAGAATAACTGCACTTCCCACAATACCAGCCAGCACTGCACCCAATGCATGTTGCCCTATATAGCGGATAACAGCCCGGTACAAGCCAAGCCGCGTAAAGATATAAAGAGTTACAGGTAAAGTTACCACAAAAGACAAAGCAATTTGTGGAATATCCTGCCGCATTTCATTTTGTGTCAGAAAATAAGCTGCGATTAACGAACCAGACAGAAAAAAGACATCCGCAAGAACAGAAATCAGCCGTTTAACTGAACGTGGTAAACGTAATAACCATGCAAGCATTTAAAACTCCCAGCAGAAACTGTCGCAGCAAAAACCACATAGATAACTTGAAAAAATATACACTATTGGCTCTGTAACTGTTCCATTAACCAATGTTTGAAATCCACACCAAGATTACGATCACGTAAGCCATACTCAACAAAGGCTTTCATATAACCTAGTTTATTGCCACAGTCATGACTGCGACCTTTGATATGGTAGGCATTAACTTGCTCTTTTTCCAATAACATAGCAATAGCATCGGTAAGCTGTATTTCATCTCCAGCACCAACCGGTGTACGCTGCAGATATTGCCAGATGCTCTCACTAAAGACATAGCGACCGACTACTGCAAGATTTGAAGGAGCTTTATTAATCGGTGGCTTTTCCACAATCGCTTTCATCTGAGTAGATGCACCAGAAGACAACGATTCACCGCCAATATCCACCACACCGTAACTACTAACTTGTTGTGGAGGCACCGGTTCCACCATCACCTGACTGATATGTTGCTGCTCAAACAATTCCACCATCGCCGCCAGGTTATCTTTAGTCAAATCACTATCAAAATCATCAACCAATACATCAGGTAACACTACTGCAAAAGGCGATGGCCCAATCAAAGGC
>CAZXTH010000011.1:0-1578 GCA_964643585.1 uncultured Pseudoalteromonadaceae bacterium | reverse complement strand
GGCAGGGCACACATTACCGCATGTCCCAGCCCCTTAGCTTCTCCCTGGCGTATATGCATAATGGTGACATCTTTCGGGCAAATGCCCTGCACTTCTTCCAGCAACTGGCGTTTAACCCGTTTTTCCAGCATCGATTCAAGCTCAAAACTCTTATCAAAATGGTTTTCAATCGAGTTTTTGGAAGAATGCGTAACCAGAATAATCTGTTTAATTCCTGCAGCTATACATTCATTTACCACATACTGAATAAGCGGCTTATCCACCACCGGCAGCATTTCCTTGGGAATCGCTTTAGTTGCGGGCAACATACGAGTTCCTAGCCCAGCAACAGGAATTACAGCTTTTAATACTTTCATCGGCTAAACCTTATAATACTCTTTATACCACTGCACAAAGCTTGCTACACCAGCTTCAATTGACGTTGCCGGTTTAAAGCCTGTCAGCTGCTGTAAATCATCAATATCAGCATAAGTAGCAGGGACATCACCATCCTGCATTGGTAAATACTCTTTAACAGCCTCTTTAGCCAGAGACCGTTCTATAGCCTCAATAAAAGTCATCAGCTTTACAGGTTGGTTATTACCGATATTAAAGACCTTATAAGGCGCAGAGCTTTTAGAAGGATCATCACCAGCCCAGGTTGAATCTGCTTTTGGTGGTAAAGCCTGTATACGAATAATACCTTCGACTATATCATCAATATAGGTAAAATCGCGCTGCATATTGCCATTGTTAAACACCTTGATTGGTTTACCTTCAGCTATCGCTTTGGTAAACAGGAACATCGCCATATCAGGTCGCCCCCAAGGGCCATACACCGTAAAAAAACGTAATCCTGTCGTTGGTATACCATACAAATGGCTATAAGTATGAGCCATCAGCTCATTGGCTTTTTTGGTTGCCGCATATAAAGACACAGGATGATCAACCCGGTCTGACGTACTAAATGGCATCTTGCTGTTCATACCATACACTGAACTGGAAGAGGCATATACCAGATGCTCCACCCGATGATGGCGGCAGCCCTCAAGGATAGTAAGCGTACCAACCAGATTACTATCAGCATAAACCATCGGATTCTGCAGCGAATAACGCACCCCAGCTTGTGCTCCAAGGTGGATAACCCGCTGAAACTGCCCTTCAGCAAATAAAGCCGCTATCCCCTCGCGATCGGCCAGATCAAGCCGGATAAATTTAAAACCAGTATGCCCCTCAAGCTGTTTAAGCCGATCCTGCTTCAACTGCACATCATAATAGTCATTCAGGTTATCAATACCGGTAACCTGATGCCCTAATGCCAGCAAGCGTTTACAGACATAAAAACCGATAAAACCGGCAGCACCCGTAACGAGAATCTTCATATCCTATTTTTTAAGTTTTAAGAATTTACGTTTGGAAATAATTGGTTGCAAATTTGGTGTATTTTTTATAGATACACAAAATACCAGTATCAACGGGCTATAAATTCTGTTTAAATTCACAAATGGCACCTTATATAATATTATTTTTAATTTTTATAATCAATTAATTAAAATGTATGTGTTATTTATTCAGGGTATTTGCACTGGTCCTTTTATG
>CAZXTH010000010.1:20031-22343 GCA_964643585.1 uncultured Pseudoalteromonadaceae bacterium | reverse complement strand
CTGGAAAACTTTGTCGTAAATATCTGTGGTTGCGATCGTCTGTGGACGCCGGCTTCTATTATTGAAGATGCGATTATCCGCCTGAAAAAACAAATTGGTGATGATCAGGTTATTCTGGGTTTATCCGGTGGGGTAGACAGCTCTGTTGTTGCCATGTTACTGCACCGTGCTATTGGTAAAAACCTGACCTGTGTGTTTGTTGATAACGGTTTGCTGCGTCTGAATGAAGGGCAGCAGGTTATGGATATGTTTGGTGACCATTTCGGCCTGAACATTATCAAAGTTGATGCTGAACAGCGTTTCCTGAGTGCGCTGGCCGGACAGAATGATCCTGAGCAAAAACGCAAAACCATTGGCCGGGTATTTGTTGAGGTATTCGACGAAGAAGCCCAGAAGTTGCCTAATGCCAAATGGCTAGCCCAAGGCACAATTTATCCGGACGTGATTGAATCTGCCGGATCTGCTACCGGTAAAGCCCATGTGATTAAATCGCACCATAATGTGGGTGGCCTGCCGGAGCATATGAAGCTGGGATTGGTAGAACCGCTGCGCGAACTGTTTAAAGACGAAGTACGCAAAGTGGGGCTGGAGCTGGGCCTGCCATACGATATGCTGTATCGCCATCCGTTCCCTGGTCCGGGTTTGGGCGTACGGGTGCTGGGCGAAATTAAAAAAGAATATTGCGACATCCTGCGCCGTGCCGATGCGATCTTTATTGAGGAACTGCATAAAGCTGAGTTGTACCATAAAGTCAGCCAGGCTTTTGCGGTATTCCTGCCGGTTAAGTCAGTTGGTGTTATGGGCGATGCCCGTAAGTACGACTGGGTGGTATCACTGCGGGCGGTAGAAACTATCGATTTTATGACAGCCCACTGGGCACATCAGCCATACGAGCTGCTGGGCAAAGTGTCTAACCGGATCATTAACGAAATCAACGGTATTTCCCGTGTGGTTTACGATATATCCGGCAAGCCGCCAGCGACTATCGAGTGGGAATAGTTTTAGCGTCGTATTTAACGCTGTGACTTCATTGTCTTCGTGTCTCACCCCGGGCACATACTTTTTCTGTATGCTTCCGGGGATGAGTCACTCGACAGCTTTGTCACAACGCTAACTACTTAGCTAAAACGGAGAGTATATTGTCGATTCTGAAAAGACGCTGCGGCGTCTTTTTTGTTTTATAAATAGCCAAATTATCAGAGATTACCTATGCATCTAAAATATTTAATTCCTATTTTACTTTTAGCGGGCTGTGCATCAAATTCTGGCGTAGTGCCAATGGGAAACGATACATATATGGTTTCGCGTCAAGCTGCTACTGGTTTTTGAGGTATGGGGACACTGAAAGCTGATGCTATGCGGGAAGCATATAGCTTTTGCGAGTGTCGTTATATCTAGAGGATAATAATCATAATGGAGGTGCTGTGCGTAAGTTTGCTATCGGAATAGTGATTATTATAACTCTTATATTTACCGGCGGAGTATTTCAGCGGCATGCTCTCGCCTGTGAGCTGCTTCCTATATTGGATTATCAGCAAATAAGTAGTGAAGTGTTCCTCGGAACTGATATACCGGAAGGGCAGGCTAAATCCCTGAAGGAGCTAATCAACTCCGCTTCAGAACGTATCAATTCTGTCTATGGCACACCAGTGTCAAGACCACGATTCCTCGTTACCTCGAGTTCTCAAATGGCAGCAAGCTGGGGAGCCAACGAGACAGCTTCTATGCATCGGATGCCATGGAGATCTTGCATTGTAATTGGCCCTAAAGGACTGAGTGTTGATGTAATTGCACATGAATGGCTGCATGCCGAAATTCAGCAACGGGTAGGTTTTTTTCGTTTTTTAATGGACATTCCGGTCTGGTTTGATGAGGGAGCTGCGTTAACTGTTGACTATCGAGCCCCATTCCTGCCTGAAAATATCAGTTTAAGCGCTACAGACGTTCAGGCTGTGAAAGGCCTAAATAAGAGTAGAGCTTTCTTTTCCGGAGATATCCATGAACATTACCAGGCTGCCAGATTAGCAGTTGAGCCGCTGATTGTTGCAGAAAGCTTTTTTGATGACCTGGAGCGGGTTTCTTCCGGAGAAGCATTCAACAAGGTATTTATAAAAGCAATATAAGCTGTTTGCGTTTAACGGGTGGCTCTCGCAAAAAAACACCCTGGGGTGTAGAGCCGGATACACAAATGTTTCCATCATAGGTTAGACTATTGGCTAATGCCGGTTACCCTCCGTTGGTGGTAGGGTGCTCGACAGTGGCAGCTGTCTGCCTGAGTTTGGCTGGCTATATAGATAAAGCTAAGGAAATTG
>CAZXTH010000010.1:6172-20021 GCA_964643585.1 uncultured Pseudoalteromonadaceae bacterium | reverse complement strand
ATGCTGATTTTTTTGATATGTATTGGGATTTTATTGCTTGGCTATAAACTATATAGCCCTTTCGTGGAAAAGCAGGCGGGGATAGACCCTAAAGCGGTAACGCCGGCACATCGTCTGAATGATGGCGTGGATTATATTCCACTGCATCCTGTTAAAGCCTTTTTAATTCAGTTTATTAACGTTGCCGGTATCGGCCCTATCTTCGGCCCTATTCTGGGGGCTTTGTATGGCCCGGTGGCGTTAGTGTGGATCGTGCTCGGTAATATTATCGGTGGTGCGGTGCACGACTATTTCTCTGGCGTAATGAGCCTGAAGGAAGATGGTAAAAGCTTACCGGAAATTGCCAAACGCTATTACAACGTAGTGTTTAAAGGGCTAATGCTGATATTCACTTCTATGCTGCTGTTCTTTGTTGGCGTGGTGTTTATTATGAGCCCGGCGGGGCTGCTTAGTAACCTGTCTGCATTTGAAGGGACGATTTTTGGTAATAATTTGTTTTGGGTATTACTGATTCTGGCGTACTACTTTCTGGCTACGATGATTTCTATCGACAAAATTGTTGCCAGATTCTACCCGTTCTTTGGTGGCATGATGATTATCATGACCATCGTGATTGGTATTGTGTTGTTGATTGATGCGCCGCATTTGCCAACGATTGGTGGCATATTTGATTATGTGACAGACCACCATCAGGTGCATGATTTCCTGGAACCAAACCCGGATGGTTTGCCGGTGTGGCCATTGTTGTTTTTAACCATAACCTGTGGTGCTATCAGCGGTTTCCACTCTACTCAGTCACCAATAGTGGCGCGTTGTATTACTAATGAAAAATATGCCCGTCCGGTGTTCTATGGCGCTATGGTATGTGAAGGCATTGTGGCTTGCGTATGGGCTGTTGCTGGTATGGCGGCGTTCCCTGGTGGCTATCCTGAGCTGAAAGCCATGCTTGACCAGGGCGGCCCTGGTTTTGTTGTAAACCATATTGCAACCAGTTACCTGGGGGTTCTTGGTGGTTTAATTACGGTAATTGCAGTGGCGATATTCCCGATTTCTTCCGGTGATACGGCGTTCCGTTCATTACGTTTAACCATTATGGATGCGTTTAATATTTCGCAAAGCACCAAAAACCGATTGATTATTGCTGTGCCGGTATTAACGGTGGCTTACCTGATGACCTTGCTGGATTTCTCGTTAATCTGGCGCTACTTTGCGTTCTCAAATATGCTGCTATCAACCAGCGTATTGTGGCTGGCAACCAAGTATCTGTTGCAGCGCGGAACTTTCCACTGGATTGTCAGTATTCCTGCCGTGACGGGTACCAGTATTTGTGCGGCGTATATTCTGACTAACAGAATAGGGTTTAACCTGCCTGCCCAGTACAGCCAGGTTATCGGTATAGCGGTTGCGCTGGTTTGCTTAGTTTTCCTGATACGTGCTCATGTTAAATACCGGAATAAAGCAGCCGTTTAAATATTGCAGATTCTGATACCAAAAAAGCACTCTTCGGAGTGCTTTTTTATATTGTTTTAAAACCTCAGCTGCAAAGCCATTATCAAAGATCAACAGCCCCTGGTTTATAAGGAAAGACAGTGGAATTAAGAGTTAATAGAAGCGGCTTGCCAATTCTGGACCAGTTTAGTGAAGATGGGTTTATCGATTGTGTATTCAGCATTACGCAATTTAATGACAGTGACGATTATTACCGGTTTCATCTTGCGGCGTCATACGAGGAAGTGGATCTTGAGTTTGGGGTTGAAGTACTGCGGGGAATTAAGAGTGGTTTTGATGCTGAAATGTCGCTTATTCCGGACCGGGTGTATCAGAAGGGCGTGAGGTTTTTCCGGACCAGCTCAGCCAGTGATCAGTTTATCTCTGTTCTTGCTGCTCTTTATGGTATTAGCGAATGTTCGCTTAAGATGGTTGCTGAGGAAACATTTACTGCCATAGCCTTGCATCAGGAAGAACGCGATATGGCTGTTGAACCTGTCAAAATCAAGATTTTTGGTAAAGACCGGGAAGGTGATGTTGCTGAAGATTATTACGAATCTTTTTTTAATATTGATGTAAAGAATGGTTTTGTATTCTGGAATGAAAAAGATCAGGCTTACCGGGTACCTTTGGTTCGTGGGCTGTCTGTTCGTAAAAGCTGAAACAGATAAGTAGCAGAGCAGGACGCTGCTCTGCTACAGGGTTTTATATTTACTGGTAAGACACTTGCAATGTTACACCATTAAAGGTGCTGTATGCCCGCAGGCTGATATGCCAGGTGCCGGATTGCGGGTTAGAAAAACTACAACTTTCGTTATTTCCGCTCAGGTATGGGCGACAGTCAAATTGTGAAGTCGTCGGCTGGCTGCCCCGGCGTACATAAAGATCGGCATCGCCTGTACCTCCAGATATTGCAACATTCAGTGAGCTGGTGCCTGCCGGAACGCTTAAGGTGTAGTGCAGCCAGTTACCGGTTGTTGCTGACAGATTATTGACTGTCGAGCTATTACCGCCACCAGAGTTTCCGCCTGCTGCTGCCTGCACTGCTGCTGCTGCATCTACAATACCGGTGCCACAACCGTTACAGGTAGCAGGGAAGCTACGAGCGGTGCTTTTCAGAATTTGTTCAATTTCATCTGGTGACGCGGAAGGTTTTACCTGTTTGATCAATGCCGCAACGCCAGCGACATGAGGTGCCGCCATGGAGGTGCCTTGGCTGTAACCATAACTATCGCTGCCCGGCGTTGTGGTGCCAGTGTTGTAGGTAGACAGTACGCCATTAGGATCATTGGCTGAATTCATTGCGCCGCCCGGTGCCGCAACATCAACAGAAGTACCGGTGTTTGAGTAGTAAGCTTTACCGCCGCTGCGGTTAGTGGAGGCAACGTTGACAATACCGGCACAGTTTCCCGGGTTAAAGTTATTGGCGTTGGCATTATCGTTACCGGCAGCAATTACAATAACTGAGCCATTATTGCGGGCGATATTAATGGCGTTTTGAGTAGTAGAAGAACAGCTGCCGGAACCACCAAGACTCATATTAATTACCTGAGCCGGGTTAGGGTTGGCCGGAACACCGGGAACAGTTCCGCCAGATGCCCAGATGATGCCATCGGCGATATCTGAGGTATACCCACCACATTTACCCAATACCCGGACCGGCAGAATTTTTGCGTTATAGGCAACACCTGCAACACCGGCATTATTGTTAGTAACTGCGGCAATAGTGCCTGCAACGTGAGTACCGTGCCAGCTGGAATTCCGGAATGATGGCGGATAACCACCGCCGCATTCTCCGGCGTTCATCCAGTCTCCCGGGTCACGTGCATCATTGTCTCTGCCGTTGCCGTCATTAGATACAAATGTATCTGAAATCATATCGTAACCTGGCAAAATGTTGGCATTCAGGTCAGCATGAGGGCGGTAGCCTGTATCCAGTACGGCTACGGTTACGCCCTGACCTGTAGCAGTGTCCCAGGCTGCTGGTAATCTTAAACCGCCGGCTGATTCATAATAGTGCCACTGTGCCGAGTATTGCGGATCGTTAGGTACGGCATAATGACGCAGCATAATGTCTTCTTCAACCGATTCGATTTCATCATCCTGAGCCAGTAATTCGAGCATCCGGCTGGTTTCATTTTCAGATAACCGGCGATCAGTACGGAATACGCTGTGCTTGGACTGAGTGGTATCTCGGACAAATTGCAGTTCTTCACCGGCAAAAGCAGACCAACGTTGTGCTTTTTGTGACATACGCTGGCTTCGGACTTTTTCGCTGACCGTTGCAGGTAAAGCATTGGCCACTCCTGCATCTGCTCCTTCTTTATATTTAATAATAAAGCGGGTTGGTGGGCCATCGCTGGCCATTACGGACGTGGTTAACATTGCTGCTGGCAGGCATAGCAATGCCAGAGCAGAAAGCGTAAAAGAAGATTTTTTCATATTTTTATTCTCGCAACCTGGATTTCATTTTTTGTGATATTTGCAGTCACACTGCAAGGTTGTTTTAGCGTAGAGTTCCGGGTTTTGTAAATTTAAGTAACATCTGTTAACTGATATATTTTTATGATATTTAATGAGTTTTTATATCTTATTTTTATCATAAAGTGCTTAATAGCTGATTTTTAATTACATTTAGTTTCATTTGTTATTTTTTATTGTTTGCTACGGTTGCCGGTTTGGTGCTGTATTGGCGATGCTTCAGTAACGGAGCTGCTGTGTGGACTGGCAGAGATTCACTGCTTATGCTTGATAGATACAGTGAAGCATCAATACCCTCTGGAGTGGGCATGATAAGACAAGGCAGTCTTTCTCGGTTATGGCCGGTTGTTATTCTGTTTACAGTAGTCCTTGCTGCGTGCCTTATCGGGATATGGAGCCGTCCTGCCGGGTTTCTTGCCAGTGTCTGGCCTGCTAATGCTCTTATGCTGGGAATATTACTGCGCTTGCCGGGAGCCGCCTCTATAGCAGGCTGGTTAGCTGGTGCCGCTGCTTTTATGGCGGCAGACTTACTTACAGAGGCCACGTTTTTTAAAGCCGCAGTGCTTAATATGGCTAACCTTGTTAGTGTGATGGTGGCATACCGGATTTTATGCCGCTTACCTGAGGAGTTACTTTCACTACGCCAGCCACTTTCTATGCTTTACATTATGATGGCCGCTACGCTGGGAGGTGCGGCGGCAGGGTTGATTGGTGGAGTAGCAAGTCCGCAATTTTTTGGCGGGACAGCGATTGACGGTTTTATTTTCTGGTGGGTGACAGAAGTCGTGAATTATGCTGCTGTTTTGCCAATCTTTCTTTCTGCTCCGGCCTGGCATCGTTGGTTACCTGCCGTGAAGAAATACACTAAGGTGTTCAGGAAGCACGATTTATTACCTGCACTGGCGGTAGTGCTATCTTGCTTTATGGCATTACTTATCGGAGGGCCAGGTGCTATAGCATTTCCAGTACTTGCTTTACTGTGGTGCAGCCTTGTGTATGCTGTTTTTCCTACTGCAATCCTGACAATGTCATGCAGTTTGTTTGCTTTGCTGGTCATTTCTGACAACCACCTTTTGGAACATTCCGGTAGCTTTGATAAAGATGTGTTGCTGTCTATCCGGCTTGGTGTTGCGGTTATTGCAATTGCCCCCATTATGCTGTCGATAGTGATAAGAAACCGGAATGAACTGCTGGCAGAGCTGCGTTATCTGGCTACTCATGATGCACTGACTGGTATTGGCAGCCGCCCGGCTTTTTGTAAAGATGCACAGAGGATTTTAAGCCGCAGCCAAAAAGAATTCAGGCATGCGGTTATGATGATCGATCTTGATCACTTTAAGCAGATTAATGATAGCTACGGGCATGCCGCCGGTGATGAAGTGTTGTGTGAAATAGCCAGGCGGATTAGCTCTTGCCTGCGGGTTGGTGATCAGTTTGGGCGTATGGGCGGGGAGGAGTTTGCTGTTTTTCTGCAGGACTGTCAGCCAGAAGCCGCAAAAGAAATTGCTGAGCGGATTCGTAAAATGGTGGAGTTGCAGCCGGTAATTATCAAACCTTCTTTACCGGTTAGTGTGACTACCAGTATTGGGCTAACTTTTACCCGGCAGTCTGGTTCTTTATGCCTTGATTCCCTGCTCGCTGAAGCTGATGAAGCGTTGTATAAGGGGAAAAGTAACGGGCGTAACCGGGTAGAGGTTTTTTCTATCGGAGAAATGGTCTTCAACAATGAAACGTCGACATACTTTAAAACAGAAACCAACGAAAATTAAAAAGGATGCCTGCTTGATCCCATTATCGTTTTAGCTGCAATGCTGCATGGGAGACCGTACAGGATTTCTGTTATAGCTCGGTAGCAGAGGCAAAAGAGGCTTTGCCGGTGCAATACCGGAATGTAGCTATAAATTGGAAAAAGTATGACTGATATTGAGAAAATAAAAGCGCTGACAGAAGCTGCTGTTGCATCGAAAGAACAAAATATTTCTGAGCTTTTCAGTTATTTTATCCGGCTTTATGTTTCTGAGCGCATTGCACAGACTAACATTGATGAAGATGGGGATATGTTGCTGTATCAATGGGATATTAATGCCCGTTACGCTGAACTGGATTTAACCCGACAGATAATGCTGGATCTTACTGATCCTGATGAGGCGGCTGATTCAATAGTGCAGTTATCAGTCACATTCCGATTTAACTTAACTGCAGATACAATGCCTATCAGCAATGGTAATTGTTGGTGTAATACGCTATCTGAGATAGAAGAGTTTAAAACTATGCTAACGGACTCTGCTGCTTTTATTTGGGCGCAACAAGCAGCTGTTGTCGATATTTCTGTCTCAGTGGACAAGCCCTGACCGAACAGAAAGACTGCTGTGCAAAGTAATAGATGGTGTTATGTGACAGCTACCTTAAATAAACTCGATTTTTTACTTTATGTGAGTGAAGAGCAGTACTACAGCGATGATCTGTTTTTAGACGCTGAAGAACTGATCGCGGCGTTATCCTTGGCTGATATTCCGCTATTAATTGAGTACTGGGGCAGTCGTAGTGAGTTATGGTGTGAGCGGTTTGCACAGACGGCGGCTGATATTAATCAAGCTGTACTGATTGCATTACTCAGTGCCGTTATTGATACGACATCGTACTATCGTCCGACACTGGTGCTTTTTACCCGTTTACCACAAATGGCAGAACATTCCGCTTTTTATGATTCTTTGCTTGGCTATGCCGAACATCTCTGGCACACACAACCAGAGCTGCATAAGCAGATACAGATGAGTTGCTGGAGTTGTGGTCTGTCCCGCCGTTTATTAAATCGCCTTGGTTTTCAATCATGGGCTGATGCCACAATGCAGACGATATAAACGATGTGTGATTGCAAACAGCAACCTGAAATCAGGGATATCAGCCATCATTATGCTGATATTACTGCAACGTTAACGCAACTGGCTGCGGCAGACTGGCTGTTGCTGATGCAGTGTCCTGATTGCTTGCAGTATTACAGTATTGATGAGTGGGATAAATATCAGCCATGCTACGCCCTAAAAGTAGCCGGACAACATCACTGGCAGCGGTTTGATCGCATAACGTTGATTAAAAAATATATTATCCAGCAGCATAATGGCCTTGGCAGCGAGTTGTGTATATGGGCAGGCTGCGACACCAAACAGCTAAAAGGTCGTATGTATTGTGTTCACCATCTGTATGACAGTATCCATACGCATAAATGAACAAAGACAATAAACACTGGCAATGATGTTAATGCCGTTCACTTACAACAGGAATCAGCTTACTTTAAGCTAACCGTTGGAGCCCTGGACGGGCGGAACCGAGCCCCCAGGGAAGGGTTTACGGCGTGTTAGCGTAAGTAAGGTGATGGATGCATCACCTTAACTGATCGGCATTAGGCAATGATGCTGTTTTACAGTATCAGATAAGGAACTACTTTGGATAACAATAATCAGCACTTTCAAGCATTTGAAAACTGGCTGGAGCATCGTCTGCCTGACAAGCTACGCCAGTTGTTAGCTGATATCAATGGTGCTCAGTGTGGTGATGTTATCCGCTTTTATGCGCCAGATGAACTGCTGGAACGTAATGAAACCTATCAGACAAAACAGTATTGTCCCGGCTGGCTCACTATCGGTGATGATGGTGGCGGTAATGCAGTAATGGTTGCTGCCGATTTATCATATAATCGCGTATTTCTTGTCGATCATGGCGCAATGACAACTGATTGCTTTGTGCTGGTTGCCACAGATTTAGCCTGTTGGATAAATGATTCATGCCCGATTCAATCATTATCGGAATAATAATCCCGCGATTCTGATAGCGTATTTTGCAAGGCTGACGATGCAAGCAACAAGACAAACAGATACATTAATCAAAGCGGCCTGGTTAATAAATAACAGGTATCGAGTGAAATACCAGTCCATTCTAAGTACGATATAAAGAGTAAATATGATAAAACCTAATTCTATTCGTAAACCTCAGGTTTGTGTACTAGGCAGTGCTGAACCTGGTTCAGCAGCGTATGATTTGGCAGCTGAGGCCGGAGCATTGCTGGCTAGTCATGGTATTACGCTGGTTAGTGGCTGTGGCAGTCCGGCAACCCGTATTGCCGCGGAGCATGCCGTTGCAGCTGGTGGGCTGGTGCTGAGTATTATCCCTCCTGATGAAATGCCACCCGCTGACTGGCCTGCTACAATTGTTGTACCTTCCGGCATTGGTGATGCTCGAAATTTGCTGATGGCACTGGCTGGAGATGCTTGCATTGTTATTGGCGGGCGAGCCGGAACGATTTCTGAAGTTTCTTTAGCCTGGCTGCACAAACGTCCTCTTTTGCCTTTAGTGGGGCACGGAGGTTGGTCACATAACCTGCCATCTAATCCTCCAGATGAACGTAATAACTCACAAATTTTACCGTGGAGTTCAGTTAATGAACTGGAGTCTCAGTTACAACAACTGGGATTAATTTCATCAGTTGCTGGTTAACGATATAGTAAGCCATGAGCAGACGTAGGCTCAGTGTGTTATCAGGTAATCAAGAAATAACATGATGATTCCAATCGGATATATGGCCAAGAAAGAGGCATTAATGAGCATTGTTTGTGGTGCTTACCAGATACTGCATAATCCGACATTCTGGCAGCAGGGCAAGCCAAGGCTGTATGTCAGTTTTAACGAACGGGCAGATGTGATGGCCTGAAAATGAAATCAGAAAAAATAAAGCGTTGTATATGAATAGAGGATGGGCTCAGCAAGCTTTTGCCGTTGTTGCCCAGCATCGAATATTTCTAGAGCAGCATGGCCTGCCTCCGGATTATCTTGTGGCGATGCCTGCGAATGTATTTGTCTGAGGGGCAGTAAGTAATGTATGACTATATCTCAGTCCGTAAAGACAGCCATTATTCTGCTACTGTTCCGATAGCGGAAATGAGCCGTATTGCAGGTTCTATACCGGGTATCAGGCAAGCTGGTGCAGTTTCTTTTAATTTGCAACTGGAACAGGCGTGTGTGCACATCAGAGGTATTCAGGCGGATCAGCAGGGAAATTATGCTTATCAGTCCGATAGCTGTTTTACAGACATTAACCTAATTGAAATTGATCTGCCGCAGTCGCTCGACCCTGGCTTGGAAAACCAGATACTGGAGTTAGCGCTGATTTTTGCCAGAGCGCTGAACTGGCAGGTGGAAGATCATGAAACCGGTGCTACCTGGCCCGAAAACCAGGAAACGGTATAAATGTATTGTTCTTCGTTGCACCTTTCTGTACAGGCTGCCCGTAATCTGCATCTGGCTGCACAAGGTTTGTTAGGTAAATCGCGCCGCCGTGCCAGGCCTGCAGATATTCTGGCAACAATTACCCAAATGTCACTGTTACAGATTGATACCATTAATATTGTAGCGCGTAGCCCTTACCTGGTGCTGTTCAGCCGTCTGGGGACTTATCCGCAGCAGTGGCTGGATGATGCGCTGGCGAATGGAAACTTGATGGAATACTGGGCACATGAAGCCTGTTTTTTGCCGCGTAGTGATTTTGCGCTGGTGCGTCACCGAATGCTAAACCCGGAAAGCATGGGCTGGAAATTTAATGCCAAATGGATGACCACGCATGAGGCTGACGTGAACGCCCTGCTGGCTTATATCGAACAGCATGGCCCGGTTCGCTCAGCTGATTTTACCCATCCGAAAAGCAGCAACGGCTGGTGGGAGTGGAAACCGCATAAGCGCCATCTGGAAGGATTATTTACCGCAGGCATAGTCATGGTTGTTGAGCGCCGTAACTTTCAGCGGGTATATGATCTTACGTCCCGGGTTATGCCGCATTGGGATGATAGATTACATTTGCCTGGGCAGAGCGCTACGGAAAAGCAAATGCTGCAGAATAGTGCCCGCAGTCTGGGAATTTTTAAACCGGAGTGGCTGGCTGATTATTACAGGCTGAAAAAAGTACCACTGGCTCCTTTGCTGAAAGAATGGCAACAGCAGGAACAAATCATACCGGTTGAAGTAGACGGTTTAGGTGCAATGTGGGTGCATTGCTCTTTAGCGAATGAGCTGGCGCTGGCGCAACAAGGCAAATTAAAAGCAACGCATAGTGCAGTGTTATCGCCATTTGATCCTGTGGTGTGGGACAGAAAACGGGCGGAGCAGTTTTTTAATTTCAGTTACCGGCTGGAATGTTATACCCCGGCTGAAAAGCGTCGTTATGGTTATTTTGTTTTACCTTTGCTGCATAAAGGAGAGCTGGTTGGCCGGATGGATGCCAAAATGCACCGGGCACATAAAACACTGGAAATAATAAACTTGTACCTGGAAGATAATGTAAAAGCCGGTACCGGGCTGGCACAGGGTTTACGAAGTGCAGTCAATGATTTTGCTTTGTGGCAGGGGGCTGAACAGGTTGACATAAAAGGCATAGCTAAGCCTTTGTTGCCTGCCTTTGGTAATGGTTGGGATTTAACATCTGCACCATCGTAATAATAGATTTGTAGGAATACTGTGTTTATGTTTTCAGCCTCTCAATCTGAGTGCAAGAACCTGATTAAGACGCTTGTTGCTCTGCGTTATTACCCTGATAACAAACCGTGGGATGGTGAGTTAATCCGGAATCCTTCATGGGAACAGGTTGAAAGTGTTATACGGCGTATGGACGATTTCTGTTTTCCGCTGGTTGCTCTGAGCCTGAACTCTTGCTTAGCTGTCAGTGATGTATTTGAAGACGATGACAGCTTTCATGTAATTGGCGGAAATGACTGCTTTGCTTTATTTCAGAACGCAGGAAACTGGCAATACGATAACCCGTATGGCAGTGCTGACAGTGTCCGTTTATGGCAAAGCGACCAGGGATATTTCTGTGAGCAGCGCAACATTGCGACGTTGCGAACCTCATTGGCTCTTATCAGAGAGTTTTATCTGAACGGAAATTTTGAAGCGGTGGAGCTATCCGCTGGTAATTTGCATAAATAGTGCTGTCCGGAACCGGGGCAGAAAGATAACAGGGAATATAATGAGCGTCCGGAAAGTTACTGCAGATGATTTGCAGATTGTCAGCGACATATGTATTGATGCATTTACAGAGTCTGTTGCACCGTCTTTATCTGAACAAGGTATTGCTACCTTTAGAAAAATTGCACAGGCAGAGAGTTTTGCCAGCCGTATGAAGGCTGATAATACGATGCTGGTTTATGAAGAAGACGGCAGAATCAAAGGCGTTATAGAGCTGAAAGAAGGGCGCCATATTGCGATGCTGTTTATTATTCCGGATTGCCAGCAGCAAGGCATAGGAAAAACCCTTATTACAGCAATTATGAAATATGCCAGAGAGAATGTTGTCACTGTTAGTGCCTCCTTATCTTCCGTTGAGGCTTATATACGTTATGGCTTTGAAATATCAGCAGAGATAGCTGAGTCTGCCGGGCTGGTTTATCAACCAATGCAGAAAATATTACGGGCACCCTGAGTTCTGGCTCTGTGTTCAGATAATGGTAAGGAGTCATATAGTGAAATATCCGTTGTATTTATTTTTGCTGTTAAGCACAGCGATTCAGGCAGAAACCTCTGATAACACCTTGTTTTCAGCTTTTGTGCCGCAGGGCTGGAAACTGGTGCAAAGTGCGGTTGGGGATTTAAACAAAGATGAACAACCGGATGCAGTACTGGTAATTCAGCAAGACGAACCTGCCAATATTGTGGAAAATGACGGGTTAGGTGTACCAGAATTAAATCTTAATCCACGCCGTCTACTGGTGCTGCTGCATACGGCAAATGGTTACAGGCAAGTACTGACAACTGACCGTTTTTTGCCAACTGAGCATGATGAACACACACCTTGCCTGGCGGATCCGATAGAAGAAGGCGGCGGCGTTGGTATCAGCCGCGGATTGTTAACGGTAAACCTGACATACTGGCTGAGCTGTGGCAGTTACAGTGTTTCCAGTTACCAGTTTAAATTCCGGTATGAAGATGAGCGTTTCCGGATGATTGGTCTGGATACTGATAGTTTTTCCCGTAGCTCAGGCGAGCAGTACCAAACCAGCATTAATTACCTTACGGGTAAAAGAAAACGTACCACAGGGCTGAATATGTTTAATGAGTCTAAGCCGGAAATCAGCTGGGATACGCTGGAAGCGGACAAACGGCGGTTTTATCTGGATGAGATGAATGCCGGGTGCAGTGATGAAAACGGCAACCGGCAGCAATGGTGCAGTTAAGCCGGTAATCCAGCTGTGCTGATAATCGAAATAGTGATGATTTTTTAAGAAAGAAACTTATGCCAGAAAAAACCATAAAGTACACTTTACTGGTTGTTACAGCCTTGGTGGCTATCAACAGCCACGCTGCCATACCCAGCCATTGTGCAACAGAGGAAATAACCTTATTTTCATGCCAGATTGAAAAGTCTGCCAAAGTGGTTTCTGTATGTGCATCGCAGCCTTTATCAGCAACCAGTTCACTGGCATATCGTTTTGGTAAACCCGGTAATATTGAACTGGAATACCCCGGAACTTCGGAGCATTCGTTAAGTAAATTCCGTTTTGCCCATTACTTCCGTTACCAGACTGAGCGTATTACGCTGTCTTTTAATGTCGGCAATTACCAGTACACGGTATTTGATTATTACGAAGGTGAAGAAGAGCCGTCGTACGGTCGTGGTGTTGTAGTTGATGATACACGGCATGATAAGGAAGTGGTGTCACTAATGTGCCGGGATGAGGTAATAACCACTATCCGTGATCTGAATGAATTGGTTCCTTGTGATAAAGAAAGTGCTCTGGCAAATTGCCGATGAACCGGCAAACGTTAAAAAATGCAGCACATAGCGAGTTGTTGATTAAGAAAAGCCGTTTTATTGGCTGCGTACAACCGGTAGAAAACCGCGCCCAGGCACAACAGGTTGTGCAGGCGTTATGGCAGCAACACCCTGACGCTAATCATATCTGCTGGGCATTAATGGCTGGAGGTGAATCGGCCGCGGTAGATGATGGTGAGCCCAGTGGCACAGCGGGCAGACCAATGCTGGAAGTTCTGCGGCACCAGCAACTGGAAGGAGTGCTGGCTACAGTCGTTCGATATTTTGGTGGCGTCAGGCTAGGAGCTGGCGGGTTAGTCAGGGCTTACACCGATACCGTTGCCCAGGCATTACTGAATGCTGAAAAAATTATCTTACAAGCTATGGCTGAGCTTAAATTTAGTGTCAGCTACTCACAGGAAGGGCTTGTCCGGCAGTTGCTGCAAGAGCATAACGCGACACAAATCGAAATTTATCATACTGAGCAGGTTACCGTTCATGCTTGTATTACAGAGCATAGCCTTGAAACTTTGCAACAGGCGCTTACTGATATAACACAGGGCTCAGTTAACTGGCTAAACGGGCAATAAGAGATTATTTCAGAAATACTCTGGGGGAACGTGACTGATGAACAAAAATTTATGGATGCTTCTTTGTTGCTGTCTGTTTGTTAATTCTGCTTTGGCAGAGGATTTTGGTTCACAGCTGGCAGCAGCGGCGCAGGAACATACCCAGCAAAAGGTGCGCTATGATGGCCGTTATATCCGTATTAGTTACCCTGGTGGCGATGTTCCGGCTGATATCGGTGTTTGTACGGATGTGATTATCCGGGTATATCGTAAATTCGGACTCGATCTGCAAGAGTTGGTACATCTGGATATGCGTAAGCATTTTGAGTTATACCCGTCAAAGCGTATCTGGGGGCTTAGCCGGCCTGATACTAATATTGACCACCGGCGGGTACCTAATCTGCAAACGTTTTTCAGTCGTCATGGTAAACAACTTCCGGTTAGCACAGAAGGTAGCAGTTATCAGGCTGGTGATTTGGTGACCTGGATGTTACCCGGTAATTTACCGCATATTGGTATT
>CAZXTH010000010.1:0-6162 GCA_964643585.1 uncultured Pseudoalteromonadaceae bacterium | reverse complement strand
CGGTTCACGACCACTGATTGTTCATAATATTGGTGCAGGTACTGTTATTGAGGATATGTTGTTTAATTTCCAGATTACCGGTCATTATCGCTATATCCCTGAATGAGCATTCGATATTAAAGGCCTTCTGAAATATATAGTTACTTGCATAGCATTGGAAAGAATCAGAGAGAAGTAGGTATGAGAGCGTGGCCGTTACCGGTTTATAATAATAACCATATAAAGTTAATGGCATTCCATATAGGCCTGACCGCTTTCTATTTGATATTGCTGTACGTGGCATTTGATGCTGCTTTTACCGATAACAAGGGCTCTGTTGCACTTGCTGCTGTCTGGTGTGCCTGTTTTGTCATACTTCATCTATCGCTGGCTTATGGTAGTTTATTCAGGTTGGAGTTATCCCGAAAAGCCTCAGAGCTTGTTGGAGGGTTGCTGTTATTGGGGTTTCCTATAGGAACGATTGCTGGTTATTTTTTTCTGCAATATACCCTATGGCAACAACCAGAAGATGCTCAGTAATCATTGGCAATAGTGAATACGAGACTTAGTTGGGTTTTCTGAAAGTAAAGGGTAGAACAGATGAAAAATAATCAACTTTATCGTTTGTTATTTGCCGGAATCATTATGGTGTGTGGTGGTGTTTCTTTAGCTAAGGATATATCGCCCGATGATTTTACCGGCCAGAAATACTTGTTATTGCGTGATGCTTTTATTAAGCAGGGATGGTTGCCGGATACTGAGCATTCCGAGACAACAGTGTATCCGGAATTTCCGGAAATATCCTGCGGTGCAGGAATAGATGCTATTTGTTCAGCAGGTTTTAAACTGGATAGCCGTTATGAAGCGGTAATGGTTGAAGTAAAAAATGGTGAGCTGATTGTCGCGGGTTCTTATTAAGCATGTTGTGCAGACTTGTTCAGGTAGTTATATTCGCCTTTTATCAGGGTATATCTGTGCTGTTATTGTTGGTCTGGCTGGTGTATTCATTACGCTGGAACTGGAAGAAGCAATACAGCTACGCAAAGCTCCGGGAATTATGCTGATTTTTCCTGCTCGTTTATTTGAAATGGCAGGAATGATACAACATGGTTTGCCAGTGGCATTATTGCTTGCTGCGCCTTTCACTTTGCTGGTTTCTCTGGCGATTATTCGCTACCGGGCATGGCAATGGCAGGTTTTTGTGATTGCCGGGGCTTGTTGTCCTTTCTTTAGCATTGTATTACTGCAACTAGCTACTCAGGCCAGGTTTTTTGCGCGTGATATTTTTACCTTGTCGCTTACTTTGATTCCGGCAGGTATTGCAGCTGCTTTGGTCTTCCGGGCTATTGGTTTTCGCAGAATAATTGTTGCTCAAAGGTAGCTGAAAAAACATCACCAAAGATCAACTGCCACTAATGTAGTATCGGTTTTAAAGGAAAAGTAATGGTAGTAATTCAGAATATTTTCGCACAGGCTGATGCACTGGTTTTCGGTTGTATGGGGTTAGGTGGCAACTGGGATGAACCCAAAACCACTGCTGAGCAGCAGGCTGAAAATTTTAAAACGCTTGATGCAGCTATCGATGCCGGTTACCGGTTTTTTGATCATGCAGATATTTATACCAGAGGCAAAGCAGAGCAGGTTTTCGGGGAGTATCTGAAGTTGCATCCCGGGCTTAGAGAACAACTGATTATTCAGAGCAAATGTGCAATCCGTTTTGCTGATCAGCAGGGGCCGGGGCGTTATGACTTTAGTGCTGGTTATATCCGCAACTCGGTTGAACAGTCTTTAAACCGTTTAAAAACCGATTACCTGGATATGCTGTTGCTGCACCGCCCCGATCCGCTTATGCAGCCGCAGGAGGTGGCTGATATTCTGTTGCAGCTGCAGCAGGAAGGAAAAGTTCGGCACTTTGGTGTATCAAATTTTGGCTGGCCGCAGTTGCAGTTGCTGCAACAGGCTTTAGGACAGCCGTTACGGGTTAATCAGCTGCAAATGAGTTTACAGCAACTGGATTGGCTGGAACAGAATGTGCTGACAGGTATGGCTGATGGCTGTAATACGTTTTTCAGTTATGGAACGGTAGAATACTGTCAGTTGCATGATGTACAGCTGCAGGCCTGGGGCAGCCTGGCGCAAGGATGCTACAGTGGTGGACGTGTGCCGCAAACTGCGGCTGAACAAGCAACAGCCAGGCTGGTACAGCAATTAGCAGCAGAATATCAGTGTGCATCAGAAGCTATTGTTCTGGCTTTCTTACTCAGACACCCGGCAGGTATTCAGCCTGTTATCGGTACTACTAATCCGCAGCGGTTATTAGCATGCCGGGACGCTTTGCGGATTACCCTGAGCAGGGAGCATTGGTACGCGCTTTATGTGGCTTCCCGCGGGCAGGCATTACCCTGATTATATTGGTCTGATGCAGAGGAAAGAAATATGGCAGACAGCAGGAGCGCTGTCTGCCATAAGGGTACCGGTTATTACAGCCGGTAGCTGATATGCTGATGGAAGCGCACAATCATATCTTCTTTAGACGGATCCAAGCCGATTGAAGAAGCAAACTGCTTCAGTGTTTCTTCAACCTGGTTCATAAAGCGGGCATAGCCGGCATCAGTTCTGTCGCTACGCCCGGCAACCAGAATCAGGTTAACTGATTCTGCCAGATTCTCAGCATCCCAGTGGCTGATAAACTGCTGCTCTTCGCTGGTAGGATCGAAACCGATCATTTGCAGTTCTTCGGTACTCTCCAGTTTGTCGTAACGGCTGTTACGGACAATCGGAGTCAGGTTATTCGCTAGTAACGCCAGACGAGTCACTTTTTTGTTTGAAGCACTCTTTTTAAATTGTTCTTCCAGCCACTGATAAAGCGGGCTGTAGTCATTAACACCGTCTGGCAGGATCTGCTTTTTCAGCTTACGGCTTAATGGCAGACTGACTTTGGCATAAGTGAGCGCACTATGGTCTTCAGGTACTTCTACACCACGGGTTTTGTAACGCTGGTGCAGGGCACGCAGTTTGTAACCGTAGGTTTCTTTTTTACCTTTGTCTCGTGCAAACAGATCGTATGATAAGTGCTGATGGTCACGCACTTTGGCTTTTAACTCAGCTTCTGGTAACCAGGGCAGTAGTTCTTTCAGCAGGCTTTGTACCTTTTCATGGAATTTTGCTGAGTTTGCCCGGATTTCTTTATCTGTAGCCAAAAACAACAGACGGATTTTACGTGGGCGGTAATTCACTTTAAACAGTGAATCCTGTGCTTCATGATATTCAGGGTTATAGAAGAACAGAATCTGTTCTGCAGTCTGGAAACGATAAGCCTCTTCGCTGAAACGGACAACCGGCGTTTTATCGTTAGTAATGACGTGTACATTTCGTAAATCCAGTTTTTCGGCCAGTTCAAATACTTTTCTGCTTAGTGGCCGGAAACAACTTTCATAATCCGGATAGTGAGACAGCAACTCATCAGTAACCCGAATTTCTGTCAGAATGTACTGATTGGCTTTTGCTGCTGTTGAAATGTATACCCTGTTAAAAGACATAATACCTCCCGTTGATATGCTGACGGAATTTTACCGCTCTCCGTTTACAAATGCGTTGATCCAAAACAAGCTAACCAGACGTTACCATACCAGTTCTGAGGCTGTGCTGTACATATTTTTAAATCAGGTGCTGACAGGTTGATTTTGCTGGAAAAATAACGTCTTCAACGTACAGTTTTTATGAGGTCGAACATCGTAAATTTCAAAGTGTTAGCAAGCTGAAAAAGCCAGATAATCTTCGAATGTAAACAGGTCCTTAGGGGCTGCTTACCGGATCTACACAAACCTTAAACTTCTGGTAAGACCGGAATGTAAGGGGCTGCCGGTGAAAGGCAACCCTGAGTGTAACCAATCCCTTTAATAAAGGCCCGTCTGATTGTACCTGCAGCGATGGCTGTCAGTTGCTCTTTATCCCGGCGTTCAGCCCCGGTAAATTTGCGTACCCAGCTACGAAACGGAATAACCCCTTCAGTCGTGCGGCGCAGTGCTTTTATTGCTGCTTTATTGGCTGCTTCACTACCTTTTTCCAGCAGTTCTGCATCGGTTTTGCCAACAGGCATATCTAAATCCTGTCCGAGAACTGCATCCAGCAAGCTCACTTCTGTAGCCAGTGCTATACATGACAGATCTTCCGGTAACCGGTAGGGATTATCTGCTGCCGCACGTAATATTGGTGGAATATCATCTTTGAACAGATTCAGATCATTTAATGGTACAACGACTGCGTCGGTTACCTGTGAGAATAGCTCCGGCTGGTCTTCTTTACTGGTATTGTTTGAGGAGGCACATCCTCCAAGAAACAGCAGAATTATTGGGAGAATAGTTCGGGGCAACGATAAACGCACGATTCTATACATACTTCTTCCGTACATCGGTTGGTTATATTCACTGTAAATGCAGGAAGTTATTGTTCTATTTATTTAGCTGGTAGGCAATCTGTTTTCAGTAATGTAATGAAAAAGCATACAGCTAAATGGCAGCTGTATGCAGGAGAAATGGTCAGAAGCCTGTTTCAAACCTTGCGGTTGCGGAGACTTCTTCCCATGAACTGTCAGCATAAAGAATAATTGCTCTGCCTGTGTAGGTCTGGTAAGGATAAATGGCTTTGTGACACTCTAATGATGCAGAAGAGCAGCCTGCTGTATCATCTGTCCATAGTACTGATGATACGACTTTTGTTACGCCGGTAATCCTCCAGAATGCGTCATTAGGCGCATTGTCGAATGTGAACTCCATAGACATGCAATATCCAACGCTCCACTCGTCGTAAGCCGCTGTATCAACATAGCATTCCATTTGTGCTGAAAATGCGGAACCGGAGGCGCCTAGTAGTGCTAAAGCAGCAATCATTTTTTTCATATATAACGCTCCACTAAAATTAATGATTATTTTTCATGCGATGCGCATGACGTTATGAGTTAAGTGGAGTAAATAAATTGAGGCAATGATAAATATATTATTTATTTAGTATTAAATAGCTGGCAGGTACAACAGTGAGGATATTCTGCTGTACCTTTTGAGAATGTTACAGGCGGTTTATCTGGTCTTTTAGCTGGTAGGATTTATCGGTAACAATGCTTTCCAGCGTGGAAACGCGGTCTCTCAGCTTTTTGATTTCTTCTTTCAGTTCATTCACTTCTTTACCACCGGAGCGGTGTTTGTTTTTATTGTAAGAATCGTAAGCTGAATATGCCAGACCACCGATGATAGCGATAGCTGCAATTTCAAAAGGTCCCATTATTATGTCCTTACTGTTAAAGGTTATTGATATCTTCTTTTAGCTGGTAGGATTTGTCAGTCACAATTTTCTCCAGCGTAATGACTCTTTTCTTCAGGTCTGCAATATCCTGCTCTAGTTTATCAACCCCTTTACCTGAAGCCAGTTGTTTGTATTTATAACGTACTTTATATGCGTCATAAGCTACTCCGGCAAGGATTGCGACAACAACTATGATGACGACTCCGGTATCCATTGGTTTCTCCTGTAATGCTGAACAATTTTATATTGCTGTTTAAAGCAAAATTAAAGCCAATTTTAAATTATTTATAATTCAATGGCTTATTTGTTTTTTCAGCTGGGCAGATCGTTAGCATAGCAAAATGTTAGTCAATTTAACCAGAATCTGGTGATAAACTCAGCACAGAGAATAGTTTTAAATTGTAACCCTTTATGACAGATCTGAACTGGATGCAATATGCCATTGCACTGGCAGCAAAAGCTGAACAACAAGGCGAAGTGCCGGTAGGGGCAGTACTGGTAAAAGACGGCAAGATTATCGGTGAGGGCTGGAACCAGATGATCAGTTCTCATGATCCGTCAGCCCATGCTGAAATGCTGGCTATCCGTCAGGCGGCGCTTAGGTCAGGCAATTATCGCTTAACCGGCAGTACTCTTTATGTCACGCTTGAGCCTTGTTGCATGTGCGCCGGCGTTATTGTGCATAGCCGCATTCAGCGTCTGGTATTCGGTGCCGGAGATTATAAAACCGGAGCCGCAGGTTCAGTGATGAATCTTGTACAGCATCCCCAGCTCAATCATCAGACCGATATTACCGGAGGGGTACTTGCAAAGGAATGTGCCGGCCAATTATCGGCGTTTTTTCAGCGGCGCCGTGCCGAGCAGAAAGCTCTTAAAGCAGCTCAG
>CAZXTH010000009.1:22014-23057 GCA_964643585.1 uncultured Pseudoalteromonadaceae bacterium | reverse complement strand
ACCCGAAGGTCGTCGGTTCAAATCCGGCTCCCGCAACCAACTTAGATTGTAAAAAGGTTGTCTTGATTCGCCCTCGGGCTCCTCTCGATAACCGCGGGGCGAAGGTCTTAAATCCGGCTCCCGCAACCAACTTTGTCTGAACACTGTTCTATACTGTGTTCAACGGTGGCAAAGCAGACTGTTTTCAGTATAGCATTGGCGATATGCTGTATTGACGGATTCCTGATTCGCCCCGCTAGTTCGGGGCGTTTTCGCATCTGCAGACCAGGTTTTATGCAGGAATGGGCGCTATGCCCTTTTTTTATATGTTTTGTGCTGCCCTGGCAGAGCAAAGTATCGGAGTCAAAACTCCGTAATTGTCTGGAGGTTTCGTTGGCGAAGCAAGAACAGCAAATCACCGAGCTGTTGGTACCTACAGTTGAAGCTGCTGGCTGTGAATTATTGGGTATTGAATTGATCCGTGCGGGGCGGCATACCACGTTACGAATTTATATTGATAAAGCTGAAGGCGTGAACGTTGATGATTGTGCCAGAGTCAGTCATGAAATTAGCGCGATACTGGATGTAGAAGATCCTATTCAGTCGGAATATGTACTGGAGGTTTCATCTCCGGGATTGGATCGCCCGTTATTTACTATTGAGCATTTTCTGAAAGCTGTTGGCCAGAAGGTAGAGATTAAACTAACAGTTCCACAGGATGGGCGTCGTAAATTTAAAGGGCAACTGACTGCAGTAGAAGAGGATATGTTAGTAGTGGAAGTAGATGGCAAACCCTACCGTTTGCTGATGGACAATATTGATAAGGCAAACGTAGTACCTGTTTTTTGAGGTTACGGGTCTGAGCGAGGCAACACACAATGGCAAAAGAAATATTATTAGTTGTTGATGCGGTTTCAAACGAAAAATCAGTTCCAAGAGAAAAGATCTTCCAGGCACTGGAGTTTGCGTTAGCAGCTGCTACCAAAAAGAAAAATGAAGGTGATATCGAAGTTCGGGTTAGCATTGACCGCAAAACCGGCGCTTATGAAACCTTCCGCCGCTGG
>CAZXTH010000009.1:17523-22004 GCA_964643585.1 uncultured Pseudoalteromonadaceae bacterium | reverse complement strand
CCTGATGATCAGATTCAGGAAAACCCATACCGTGAAATGTCACTGTCTGCGGCTCAATATGATGAACCATCAATTCAAATTGGTGATTACGTAGAAGAGCAGATTGATTCAATCGAATTTGACCGTATTACCACTCAGATGGCGAAACAGGTCATCGTACAAAAAGTACGTGAAGCCGAACGTTCACAGGTTGTTGAAGCTTATGTGGACCAGGTCGGAGAATTGGTTACCGGTGTTGTTAAAAAAGTAAACCGTGACAGCATCATTGTTGATTTAGGCAATAATGCAGAAGCATTGCTGGCTCGCGAAGAAATGCTGCCGCGTGAAACTTACCGGCCGGGTGACCGTATCCGCTGTCTGTTATTTGAAGTAAAACCGGAAGCACGTGGAGCACAGCTATTCTTAAGCCGTACCCGCCCTGAAATGTTGCTGGAGTTGTTCCGGATTGAAGTGCCGGAAATCGGTGAAGAAATGATTGAACTGCGTGGAGCCGCCCGTGATCCGGGGTCTCGCGCCAAAATTGCAGTGAAGAGCAATGACCGCCGCATTGATCCTGTTGGAGCTTGTGTCGGGATGCGTGGCTCGAGGGTGCAGGCAGTTTCAAACGAATTGTCCGGCGAGCGTGTAGATATCGTACTGTATGACGATAACGATGCTCAGTTTGTTATTAATGCAATGGCTCCGGCTGAAGTAGCATCAATCATCGTTGATGAAGATACTCACTCTATGGATATTGCTGTTGAAGACAGCAACCTGGCAATGGCTATTGGCCGTAGCGGCCAGAACGTCAGACTGGCAAGCCAGCTGACAGGCTGGGAACTGAATGTCATGTCAGTTTCTGATATGAAGAAAAAGCATCAGGAAGAAACTGAGTCTGTACGCCAGCTGTTTGTTAAAGCACTGGAAATAGACGAAGATTTTGCCGATGTACTGATAGAAGAGGGTTTCTCAACACTGGAAGAAGTCGCTTATGTCCCGGTCAGCGAATTGCTGGCAATTGACGGACTGGATGAAACCACTGTTGATGAGTTGCGTAAGCGGGCAAAAGCTGCCCTGACGACTCAGGCTCTGGCCAGTGAGGAATCACTGGAAGGTGCTGAACCAAGCGCGGAGCTGCTGGCTCTGGACGGTCTGGATACTCACACTGCTTATATTATGGCTAGCAAGGGCATCGCTACACTGGATGACCTGGCTGAACAGGGTGTTGATGACCTGCTGGAAATTGTCAGCATGCCTGAAGACAAAGCAGCTGCTCTGATTATGGCAGCCCGCAATATTGTCTGGTTCAACGAAAATAACTGAGTCGTCAACGGAGGTAACAACACAAGATGTCAGAAGTCACTATAGAAAAGCTGGCCAGTGATGTAGGTACGACTGTTGATCGGTTAGTGCAACAATTTGCTGACGCAGGAATTAATAAAGTTGCTGGCCAGGTGGTCAGTGAAACTGAAAAGAAAACACTGCTGGATCACTTAAGCCGGCAGCATGGCGGAGCTTCAGAGCAACCCGCTAAGCTGACACTGAAGCGCAAAGAGAAAAGTACTCTGAGCGTATCTGGTGGTGCCGGACGCAACCGTGAAATTCAGGTTGAAGTTCGTAAGCAGAAAACGTACATCAAAAAGCCAGTCGTAGACGAAGCCACCCTGAAAGCTCAGGAAGAAGCTCGTCTGGCAGAAGAAAAAGCGCACGAAGAAGCTGAAAAAGCGAGACTGGAAGCTGAGCGTAAGGCTAAAGAGCTTGCAGCAGCTAAAGCGAAAGAAGAAGCTGAGCGTAAAGCTGCTGAAATGAAAAAGCGCGAAGAAACCAAATTAGCGCAGGAAGATCCTGAAGAAGCTGCCCGCCGTGTTGCTAAAGAAGAAGCCCGCAAAGAAGCTGAGCGTATTCGTAAGCAACAGGAAGCTGAAGCTCTACGCAAACTGGAAGAAGAAGCCCGCAAACAGGCTGAAGCTGCCCGTAAGCTGGCAGAAGAAAACAGCGAGCGCTGGGCGCAGCAGGATCAGAAAGGTTCTGACGAAGAAGATTATCACCTGACCAGCAATCAGTTTGCTAAACAGGCTGAAGATGAAGTAGACGCTAAAGAAGAGCGTGCTGGCCGTCGTGGCGCAGGTAAGAAAGTACCAGTCGTCAAAGGCAAGAAAAAAGACGAAGCGAACGACAAAGAAGCGTTTAATCGTGCAAACCGTCATAGCAAAAAGAAAAAGACCCCTACCAGTATGCAGCATGGTTTTAATAAACCAGCCCAGCCGGTAGAGCGTGAAGTTAAGATTGGTGAAACCATTACTGTTGCGGAACTGGCAGCAAAAATGGCGGTTAAGGCTTCAGAAGTTATCAAAACCATGATGAAAATGGGTGCGATGGCAACCATTAACCAGGTTATTGATCAGGAAACGGCCGCTATTGTTTGTGAAGAGATGGGCCACAAGTTTACCTTAACCAAAGAAAACGAGCTTGAAGAAGCCGTAATGTCTGATCGTGAAGGCCATGGTGAACTTGAGCCAAGAGCCCCGGTTGTTACTGTACTGGGTCACGTTGACCACGGTAAAACCTCTTTGCTGGATTATATCCGTAAAGCCAAGGTTGCTTCAGGCGAAGCCGGTGGTATTACTCAGCATATTGGTGCATACCACGTAGAAACTGAACGTGGCATGGTAACCTTCCTGGATACACCAGGTCACGCTGCGTTTACCTCAATGCGTGCCCGTGGTGCCAAGGCTACAGATATCGTGATACTGGTTGTCGCAGCTGATGATGGTGTAATGCCTCAGACTAAAGAAGCGATTCAGCATGCGAAAGCTGCGGGTGTGCCTCTGGTTGTTGCAGTAAACAAAATTGATAAACCAGAAGCGGATCCTGATCGTGTAAGAAATGAGTTGTCTCAGTACAATGTTATTTCTGAAGAATGGGGCGGTGACACTCAGTTTATCCAGGTCTCGGCTAAAACCGGTCTGGGGATTGATGAGTTGCTGGAAGCCATTCTGAACCAGGCTGAGCTGCTGGAATTAAAAGCTGTAAAAGTAGGCCTGGCTCGTGGTGTGGTTATTGAATCCCGTCTGGATAAAGGCCGTGGTCCGGTTGCATCAATTCTGGTACAGGAAGGGACTCTGAAGCAGAGCGATATCGTGCTTTGTGGTTTCGAGTATGGCCGTGTTCGTGCAATGCGCGACGAAAATGGTAAAGAGATCAAAGAAGCAGGACCTTCAATTCCGGTAGAAATTCTGGGTCTGTCAGGTGTTCCTCAGGCTGGCGATGAAGTTACTGTTGTAAAAGATGAGCGTAAAGCACGTGAAGTTGCACTGTACCGTCAGGGCAAATTCCGTGATGTGAAGCTGGCTCGTCAGCAGAAAGCCAAACTGGAAAACATGTTTGCCAATATGGCTGAAGGCGATGTATCTGAACTGAATATCGTATTGAAAGCAGACGTACAGGGTTCTGTGGAAGCTATCACTGAATCTTTACTGAAACTGTCTACCGATGAAGTTAAAGTGAAGATTATCGGCAGTGGCGTAGGTGGAATTACTGAAACCGACGTAACGCTGGCCGCGGCTTCTTCAGCTATCGTTATCGGCTTTAACGTACGTGCTGATGGTTCAGCCCGTAAGATAGTAGAAGATGAAGGTCTGGATCTGCGTTACTACAGCATCATTTATGAACTGCTGGACGAAGTGAAACAGGCCATGACTGGTATGCTGGCTCCTGAGTTTAAACAGCAGATTATCGGCCTTGCTCAGGTGCGTGATGTCTTCCGTTCACCAAAATTCGGCGCAATTGCCGGTTGTATGGTAACTGAAGGTATTATCAAGCGTAATGCGCCTATCCGCGTTCTTCGTGACAACGTGGTTATCTTTGAAGGTGAACTTGAGTCACTGCGTCGTTTCAAAGATGATGTTAACGAAGTTCGTAATGGTTTCGAGTGTGGTATCGGTGTTAAAAACTACAACGATGTCCGCGAAGGTGACCAGATCGAAGTATTTGAAGTAGTACAGGTAGAACGTACCCTGTAATACTGGCACGCTCTACACTGACAGGGGCCTTTTGTGCCCCTGTTGTGTTTTGTCAGCCATCAGAGGACGAAATTAAAATGGCAAAAGAATTTTCACGGGTTGATCGCCTGTCACAGCAGATGAAAAAAGAAATGGCTGTGATTCTGCAACGCGAGATTAAAGACCCTCGTTTACACAGTATGATTACAGTATCTGATGTTGAGGTTTCCAGAGATCTGTCGCATGCTAAAGTATTTGTTACCTTTTTGGGACTTGAACAGGATAAGGTAAAAGAGAACCTGCAGATCCTGAATGAAGCTGCTGGTTTTGTTCGCAGCCTGATTGGTAAGCGTATTCAGGCCAGAATAGTGCCACAGATCCGTTTTGCGTTTGACGAATCTCTGAACGAAGGGATCCGGCTTGCAACACTGGTGGAAACCGCCCGGCGTGAAGATGAAAAACGCCGCCAGCAGTCCGGGCCGAACCCGGCAGAAGATGAAG
>CAZXTH010000009.1:5829-17513 GCA_964643585.1 uncultured Pseudoalteromonadaceae bacterium | reverse complement strand
GCCAGCGACTGATGTCTCAACGAAAAAACTCCCGGCAATTGAATGGTATTCTGCTGTTGAATAAACCGCTTGAGATTAGCAGTAATGGCATTTTACAACGGGTACGCTGGTTGTTTAATGCGGCAAAAGCCGGGCATACCGGTGCGCTTGACCCACTGGCATCAGGGTTGTTGCCTGTATGCTTTGGGGAAGCTACCAAATTCAGCCAGTTTCTGCTCGATACTGATAAAACCTATCAAGTGGAAGCAACACTGGGTATCAGAACCGATACCAGTGATGCTGCCGGAGAGATCATCAGCGAAAAACCGGTAAGCTGCACCGAAGATATGTTGCTGCAGGCGCTGGAAGGTTTTCGTGGCGAGCAACTACAGGTTCCGACAATGTTCTCTGCTCTGAAGTATCAGGGACAACCATTGTATAAATATGCCCGTCAGGGTATTGAAGTACCGCGCGAAGCCAGGCCGATTACCATTTTCAGGTTTGATTTACTGGAGTATACCGGTAACAAAGCACGTTTTGTGGTGCATTGCAGTAAAGGAACGTACATTCGTACCCTTATTGATGATCTTGGTGAAAAACTGGGATGCGGAGCGCATGTCAGTGCATTGCACCGGGTACAGGTTGGTCCGTTTGATGCAGCCCAAATGGTGACGGTAGCTGAAATTGAGCAACTGGCAGAACAGCAGAATATCGCTGGTCTTGATGCCTTATTATTACCTGTTGATGCCGGGCTCTCTGCTGTTTCAGCATTACAGCTGAGCGAGCAGCAACTGCAACGCTTGATCCACGGGCAACCCACTCAGGTAAATGATGAAGATTGTACCGTAGTTAAATTATATGGTCCGGACGGACAGTTCGCCGGTATCGGTTCAGTGAGTGAGGGAACCCTTACTTCCCGGCGTTTAATGAATACCGGAAGCTTGTAAAAGCGCGATAAAGTGATACAATGCGGCGTCTTTTTTGCAGCCTGCTGAATGAGTGATCGGCGGCTGTGTATACAGTTCACTCACATTCGGAGTTTATTATGTCTTTAAGTACAGCTGATAAAGCAAAAATCGTTGCAGAATATGCCGTTAAAGCCGGTGACACAGGTTCACCAGAAGTTCAGGTAGCTCTGCTGACTGCTTCTATCAACCACCTGCAAGGTCACTTTGCTGAGCACAAGCATGACTTCCACTCACGCCGTGGTCTGCTGCGCATGGTAAGCCAGCGCCGTAAACTGCTGGACTACCTGAAAGGTAAAGACAGCAGCCGCTACGCGACTCTGATTGAGCGTTTAGGGTTACGCCGTTAATATCCGGTTTAAAAAAGGGGCTTTCAGCCCCTTTTTTTCATCTGCGGCAAATAAACTTCATTCCATACTGAACTATCTTTTAGCTCTGTTTACAGAGTATACTGAAAACGTATTAAACGACTAAGAAACAACATCGCAATTAGGCGATCAAGGAAAGGAAATAAACAACGTGACTCCCATCGTAAAATCATTCCAGTTTGGCCAACACACTTTTACTCTGGAAACCGGCGTTATTGCACGCCAGGCTGATGCAGCTGTATTAGCCAGCATGGGTGATACTGCCGTACTGGTAACAGTAGTCGGTAAAAAAGAACCAAAGCCAGGGCAGGATTTTTTCCCTCTGACTGTTAACTATCAGGAAAAAATGTATGCGGCAGGCCGTATTCCAGGTGGTTTTTTCAAACGCGAAGGTCGTCCTTCTGAAGGCGAAACATTAATTGCACGCCTGATTGACCGTCCTATCCGTCCATTATTCCCTGAAGGTTTCACTAATGAAGTTCAGGTTATTGCGACAGTGGTTTCTGTGCAGCCTGAAATTCAGCCTGATATCGTTGCATTGATTGGTACTTCTGCCGCACTGGCAATTTCTGGTATTCCGTTCAGTGGTCCAATTGGTGCTGCCCGTGTTGGTTATATCAATGGCCAGTATGTGCTGAACCCGTCTGAAACCGAACTGAAAAGCAGCAAGCTGGATTTGGTTGTTGCCGGTACAGCAGGTGCAGTACTGATGGTTGAATCTGAAGCCGGTGTACTGTCTGAAGATGTGATGCTGGGTGCAGTGGTGTATGGTCATGACCAGATGCAAACGGCGATCAATGCCATTAATGAATTTGCTGCTGATGCGGCAAAACCAGCCTGGAACTGGATTGCTCCGGCTAAAAATCAGCCACTGATTGATAAAATTGAAGCGCTGGCTGCAGCTGAGCTGGGTGATGCGTACCGTATTACCGAGAAAGCCAAGCGCTATGAGCGTATCGGTGAAATCAAAGCTGCGTTAGTTGCCAAGCTGGCAGAAGAGCTGGCTGAAGGCGAATCACTGAAAGATACTGAAGTTGGCGAGATTTTCCATAATCTGGAAAGTAAAGTTGTCCGTAGCCGTATCATCAAAGGTGAACCGCGTATCGATGGCCGTGAACCGGATATGGTACGTAACCTGAGCGTAATGACAGGCGTATTACCTCGTACTCATGGTTCATCACTGTTCACCCGCGGTGAAACTCAGGCACTGGTAACCTGTACACTGGGTACTGCCCGTGATGCTCAGACAGTAGATGATCTGTTAAGCGAAAAAACAGATACTTTCCTGTTCCATTACAACTTCCCTCCGTTCTCTGTAGGCGAAACGGGCATGATCGGTTCTCCTAAGCGCCGTGAAATCGGCCATGGCCGTCTGGCGAAGCGTGGTGTTCAGGCGGTAATGCCTGAGTTTAACGAGTTCCCGTACACTGTTCGTGTTGTGTCTGAAATTACTGAATCTAACGGCTCCAGTTCAATGGCGTCTGTTTGTGGTTCATCACTGGCTCTGATGGATGCCGGTGTACCTATCAAAGCGTCAGTTGCCGGTATTGCAATGGGTCTGGTGAAAGAAGCTGATAATTTCGTTGTATTGTCAGATATTCTGGGTGATGAAGATCATCTGGGTGATATGGATTTCAAAGTAGCTGGTACTTCAGAAGGTATTACTGCACTGCAGATGGATATCAAGATTGATGGTATCACTAAAGAAATCATGCAAATTGCGCTGAAACAGGCTAAAGCTGCTCGTTTGCATATCCTGAATGTAATGGATCAGGCAATCAGCTCTCACCGTGAAGAACTGTCTGAGCATGCTCCGCGTATTTACACCATGAAGATTAACCCGGAGAAAATCCGCGAAGTTATCGGTAAAGGTGGTGCGGTTATTCGTCAGATCACAGAAGAGTCTGGTACGACAATTGAGTTGGAAGACGACGGCTCTATCAAAATTGCAGCTACTAACAGCCAGGCTGCTCAGATTGCTATTGATAAGATTAATGCGATTACTGCAGAAATTGAAGTTGGTGCTATCTATCAGGGCGAAGTGGTACGTATTGTTGATTTCGGTGCATTTGTTAATGTACTGCCAGGTAAAGACGGTCTGGTACATATTTCCCAGATTTCAGATGAGCGTGTAGCGAATGTTGCTGATCATCTGCAGGTTGGGCAGAAAGTGTCTGTTAAAGTACTGGAAGTAGATAAACAAGGCCGTGTTCGTTTAAGTATTAAAGAAGCGAACGCCAAGCCTGCAACTGAAGCGACGACTGATGCACAAGAAAATGCCTGAGTTGTTCCGCCGCGCACTGGTGCCTTTGGCACTGGTGACGGCGCTGGCAGTAACCGGCTGTGTTAATCAGCAGCCGGCTCATCATACCGGTGGCTGGCTCACTCCTGAGCCGCTACAGGTTTCTCCCCGTACCGAACTGGCTATAGCCCGTTTGACCGAAATTCTGAATCGCGCTGAATTGTCTGATGAGCAGTCTGCCCGGTTGTTCTATGACCGTGGCGTAATGTATGACAGTGTTGGTCTGAGTTCTCTGGCACGGCTTGATTTTGTACGTGCATTGCGTTTAAAACCGGATATGGCTGATGCCTACAACTTTATCGGCATCCATTACACGCTGAACGGTGATTATTCTCAGGCTTATGAAGCTTTTGATTCTGCACTGGAACTGGCCCCTGACTATGAATACGCTTACCTTAATCGGGGTATCGCGCTTTATTATGCCGGCAGAAATGATCTGGCGTTGGGGGATTTCGAACAGTTTCTTGAGCTGAAACCTGAAGATCCTTACCGTGCTTTATGGTTGTATATTGGCGAAGCTGCATTATCTGAACCGGAAGCTAAAGCCCGTCTGGCTTATAATCTGACCAGGCTGGATGCTAGTGACTGGGGAGTGAATATTGCCCGTTTTCTGCTGGGACAGATTTCAGAGGCTGAATTACAGTTGTCTGTACTGGAAGAGTTGACCGGTCCTAAATTGCTGGCTGAGCGCCTGTGCGAAATGTATTTCTATCTGGCCAAATGGTATGAATCACAACAACAACCTCAGCTTGCTCTGGAATATTACAAACGGGTGCTGGCAACGAACGTTTATGAGTTTGTTGAACACCGTTATGCCCGGCTTGAAATTGACCGGCTGAGAGGCGTACCGCGTTCCTCTCAGGAAGAAGATGAGAGTTTCTGAGTATTTGTACCACCTTCTGAAAAAAAGCCAGTTAACTGGCTTTTTTGTTTTTTTGCTGGCGGGATGTCAGCCACAGCCGGATCCTGAGCAATTACTGATTCAGCAAGCACAGACAGATGCCGCAGCCGCCGTATCGCTGGCAGGCAGGCGGCTGGCCAAAGAAGAATATCAGAGTGCTTTGTTCTGGTTTCGTCAGGCTGGTAAGCTTGGGGACGGTAATGCGCTGGAACATGCATTACAGTTACAGCAACGGCTGGAAGGCAAGCTGGCTACGGCCCGCTGGCTGGAAAATCAGGAACAGCATAAATGGCCAGTCGCAGCGGTGTCGTCTAAACGCCTGGCGGAACTGGGATTATGGAGGCTGGCAGCTTATAACGCTAACAGTGAGTCTTATGAAGCTGCTTCAGGCTGTGCCGTTACATTACAGCCGGTAGCCAGCCAGCTACAAGGTGTGGAAACCTGGCAGGCATTACTGCAGCAATGGCAACAGGATGAGCAATTACAACAGTTGCCGGTTTGCTATTTACCACTACAGACAGTAGAAAGCACAGAGCTGGCCTGTACAGAGCAACATGGACAACGCATTCATTGCAACTATCAGCCTCTGGATAATCTGGTGGCTAAGGGGAAATTCAGCCAGTTAGTGGTTATAGCCGGGCGCGGTTCGGCTAGTTATAACAACGGTGTTATTCATTTGCCTGAACAAGCGGGGCTTGCGCTGTTACGCCATGAATTTATGCACATCCTCGGTTTTATTGATGAATATGTACTATCGGCAGCGGCGGCTACCGAAGTATGCAGTAGTAACCGTATTCGCCCTAATCTGATTATCGGAGAGGGCAGTGAGCCGTTGCAGCGTTATCTGCAATACTGGCAACTGAATAGTGGTTCTGTACGGCTGACCCCAGTCAGTACCTGCCAGGCGCTGGATATTCCGGCATACCGGATTGTGGCAGAGGTTAATCTGATGCAGTATTACGAAACGGCGTTGCCGTCGTTGTATTACGAACTAATGCAGCAGATTCTGAGCCAGCCTCAGCAACTGATGCCTGTACAGTATTACTTTGCTTATCTGGCAAGAAAGCGCCAGGATTGGCCTGCATGGCAACAATTTATGCAGCAGGCTGCAGGGCAGGGCTATGCAGATGCCGAACAGGCTCTGCAATAGCGTTTAATGTTCTTCTGTCAGCTCAGACAATTCCCGCTTCAGCTGTTCTGCATCCCCCAGATTTAACTCTAGTAACCGGCGCAGGTGCTGCACACTGACAATATCAATTTTCAGGCATTTCAGGCCAATGGTTCTGACAGATTCATGAGCAACACAAGCTTCCATATTCAGTTGTAGCGGAAACTGATCAAGGTGAACTGTCAGCTGCACTTTTTCAGGCGATGGGCTGGGCCATTCAGGCGGGCGTCTGATAAGCGCTCCCTGTAATGATAAATCCAGAACTTCAGTCATATACTGCAGATCTTCATAGACATTAACTTCTGCCTTGCCGGTAAAGCGGACACGGCTAAAGTGCCTCTGTTCCATCGTACCCTCCGTTGTAGTCTAAAAAGCATAGCGTCTTTTGGCGGAAAGAACAGATTGTGTTAAAGAAAGTAATGATAGCAAAGGAGTTCTTAGAGAACTCCTTTGCCGTTACAGGCAGGTAATTTCAGAACTGTTAGTTTTAACCAATATCTTCACCGGCTGCCTGGCGGTCTGCATGGTATGAAGAGCGCACAAACGGTCCGGAGGCAACGTGTTTGAAGCCTAATTCATAACCGATACGTTTAATCTCGTCGAACTCTGCCGGGCTCATATACCGTTTTACCGGCAGGTGATGTTTACTGGGTTGCAGGTATTGGCCTACGGTCAGCATATCTACATTGTGTTCGCGCAGATCGCGCATAACTTCAATAATTTCTTCGGTAGTCTCACCAAGCCCAACCATCAGGCCTGATTTGGTAGATACTTCCGGGTGTGCTTCTTTGTAACGGCGAAGCAATTCCAGTGACCATTTATAGTCTGCGCCCGGCCGCGCCAGTTTATAAAGGCGTGGTGCTGTTTCCAGGTTATGGTTAAATACATCCGGCGGGGTCTGGGTAAGAATATCCAGCGCGGTATCCATCCTGCCACGGAAGTCCGGTACCAGCACTTCAATCTTGATTGACGGGCTTTCACGGCGGATAGACGTAATACAGTCAGCAAAATGCTGGGCACCGCCATCACGCAGATCGTCACGGTCTACTGAAGTGATAACCACATACTTCAGTTTCATATCTTTGATGGTCAGAGCCAGTTTTTCCGGTTCTTCAGCTGAAGGCGGTAGCGGGCGGCCATGTGCCACATCGCAGAATGGGCAACGACGAGTACAAATTGCGCCCAGAATCATAAAGGTAGCAGTACCGTGGTTAAAGCATTCAGACAGGTTAGGGCAGGAAGCTTCTTCACAGACAGAATGCAGGCCATGTTTGCGTAGAGCGCCTTTAATCTGATCTATCCGTTCAGAGCTTTTTGGCAGTTTGATCTTAAGCCACTCTGGTTTACGCAGCATCTGATCACGTTCAGTGGGTAATACCTTGATCGGGATCAGTGCCATTTTATCGGCATCGCGCAGCTTGATACCGGGTTCCATACGTGCAGTTTTAGTCATTTTGCCAGTCTAACCCTGTTTTGTGATACAACTCTGCTACAGCCAGATGGTGGCTGAAGCTCTGTATAATTTGCTGTTTGGCCTCTGCTACTGACAAAGGTCCACCTAAATCTTTACTTTGTGTCATTTGCAGACCGGCATAACCGCAGGGGTTAATACGGTTGAACGGGCTGAGATCCATATCCACATTCAGAGCCAGACCATGAAAGCTGCAACCTTTTCTGACACGCAGGCCCAGCGACGCAACTTTCTTGCCCTCTACATAGACACCGGGCGCATCGGGTTTGGCATAAGCTTCAATGCCATGAGCAGCCAGCGTTTCAATCAGTACCTGCTCCAGTAAAGTAACCAACTGGCGCACGCCAAGTTTACGTCGCCGTAAATCTAACAGCACATACACCACTAACTGCCCGGGGCCGTGATATGTTACCTGGCCGCCACGGTCGGCTTTTACTACCGGAATATCACCCGGTAATAATAGGTGTTCTTCTTTACCGGCCTGCCCCTGTGAGAATACCGGATAATGTTCCAGCAACCACAGCTGATCAACGGTATGTTCGTTACGCAGATCGGTAAACTGCTGCATGGCCTGCCATACCTGATTGTAATCCTGTATGCCAAGCTCTCTGATAACCAGACTGTCTGTTACTGCCACAAATAACTCCGGCACAAAAGAGGGTGCATTATAGCGCTTTCTGCTAAGGTTGCGAACTGCTAAGGTCAGAGTACATAGCGTACCAATTCAAGTTTACCCAATTCGGTATACAGCAATTCAATATGGTTTTTATCTGTTACTGTCACTTTAACTGATACGGAATGGTAATTCCCTTTAGTACTGGGACGGACAGACGGGCTATAGTCTGCTGCGCCAGCATGCTGGCGAATAACTTCCATCACCTGATCGACCAGTGCGGCATCTGCAACGCCCAGTACTTTAAAGTTAAACAGACAGGGAAATTCCAGAAATTCATCAAAGCGGGTATTTTTGACTTCGTTTACCATTGAGACCTTCTTTCAGTATTAAGCTATCAGCGTATATTAGCGGCTGAGTTAATCTGACTATTGTAACAAAGAGTCCCGGCAGTTGCCGGGACTCTTACAATTTAGTATTGCAGGTGTTTGTTATTGTGGAGGATTAATCAAATTTCATTTTGATGTAATCAATCATCCGACGGAAAAAACCACCTTCAGCAACATCTTCCAGAGCAACCAGCGGGTATTCGGCAATATCTTCATTTTCAAGTCGCAGGTAAATGGTACCGACAACCTGACCCTTGGTTATTGGGGCAACCAGCTGCTGATTCAATGTAAAATCTGCTTTCAGATTTTTGCGCTGCCCGCGTGGAATGGTAATCATCGCAGGCTCCAGTATTCCTAACTGGATTTGCTCTGCTTCACCTTTCCAGACACGTTGTTCTGCAAACTTTTCACCTGCCTGATAAGGTGAGAAGGTTTCAAAGAAACGGAAGCCATAGGTAAGCAGCTTTTTGTTTTCAGCCTGACGGGCACGTTCGCTGTTGGTACCCATTACGACAGATACCAGACGCATTCCTTCACGGGTACCGGATGTGATCAGACTAAAACCTGCTTCAGTGGTATGGCCGGTTTTAATTCCGTCTACTTCCAGGCTGCGATCCCACAGCAGAGAGTTGCGGTTATATTGGCGGATACCATTATAGGTAAATTCTTTCTCAGCATAGATAGCATATTCTTCCGGTACGTCCCGGATGAGTGCTACAGAAAGCTTTGCCATGTCGCGTGGTGTTGTGTAGTGCTCACCGTTTGGCAGACCATGGCTGTTGGCAAAGCGGGTGCTATCCATACCCAGACGTTTAGCATGGGCATTCATAAGATCAACAAAAGCGCTTTCACTACCGGCAATGTGTTCAGCCATTGCTACGCAGGCATCATTACCAGACTGGATAATAATGCCTTTGTTCAGATCAGCGACCGAAACCTGTGAGCCCACTTCAATAAACATCAGCGATGAACCGGGGAAGTTGCGCGCCCAGGCTTTTTCACTGATCGTCACCATATCATCTGGTGAGATATTGCCGTTTTTAATTTCCAGACCGATAACATAGCTGGTCATCATTTTAGTCAGGCTGGCAGGAGCCAGAGACATATCTGCATTGAATTCAGATAAGACTCTGCCTGTATCGTAATCGATCAGAATATGACCTTTAGAAGCAACTTCCGGTGGTTGTGGCATAACAGACTGTGCTACCAGCTGACTGCTGAAGCAGAAAGCGGAAACAGAGAAAGCGGTAATAGCGAAAATACGACAGTAACTGTTCATGAGACCTGTTCTTTATTTTGTAATAAGTTAATTTTCGGGGTTACTAATTTAGCTGCACTGGCTGCTGTCAAAAAAAAATGCCGCCGGGTAACTGCCTGTTCTCAGTTGCCTCAGCCAGTTCTGAGCCTGCTGCGTGCTGGAAGTAGGACCGACCAGCAAGCGAAAAATTCCCTGAGCAGCACGGATTTCTGACGGTAAAGCCTGTTCAGTCTGCAGCTGTTGCTGTAATGCCGTTAGTTTAGCATTATCACTGCTGGCGAACACCTGAATATAACAGGCATTAGCAGATTGTCCTGCCTGAACGGCTGCAATGGCTGTAGTAGGGGATTTAACCGGCTCAGGTAAAGGTTGCGACAGCATGGCCGGAGATTGTATCAGTTCTATCTGAACTCTGGCTGTACCCTGTTTTATCATATCCAGCTTGTGGGCGGCAGAGTAAGATAAATCAATAATTCTGCTGGGATGAAAAGGTCCGCGGTCATTAACCCTGACAATCGCCGATTTTTGGTTATCCAGATTGGTTACTTTCACATAAGAGGGTAATGGCAATGTTTTATGGGCAGCGGTCATACCAAACATGTTGTAAGTTTCACCGTTCGATGTCAGATGGCCATGAAATTTATTACCATACCAGGATGCCAAGCCATTTTCCTGATGGTTGGTCAGATGTAGTTGCGGAGTGTAATTTTTCCCGAAAATAGTATAGGGATTATTGCCACCACGACTTAACGGTTCTGATTGCGGGTTCGGGTTGGTCATTTCAAGCAGGGTTGGCAGCCGGGCTGGCTGGCTGTCATTGGCATGAGCATAGCGGCCTGCGTTGGGATTATCTCCTTGCCCGGGTGGATACTGCTTAGCGGTTTTTGTACTACTACAGCCCGCCAGTAACAGGCTGCTGCTTAATAAAATCAGAAGAACTTTTTGCATATCAGTTATTAGCCAACATCCGTTTGTGAGTACTGATTGACATCATGACGCCAAAAGCTGCCATCAGGGTCACCATTGATGTACCGCCATAACTGACCAGCGGTAGCGGAACCCCTACTACGGGCAACAAGCCTGACACCATGCCGATATTTACAAAGACATAAACAAAAAACGTCATTGTCAGGCTGCCGGCAAGCAGTTTACTGTAATTGTCCTGAGCCTGGCTGGCAATAATCAATCCCCGGCCGATAATAAACAGGTACATTGCCAGCAGCAATAATACACCAAGCAAACCGAACTCTTCACTTAGCACCGCAAAAATAAAATCGGTATGTCGTTCCGGTAAAAATTCTAATTGTGACTGGGTTCCCTGTAACCAGCCTTTGCCGTCAACGCCACCGGAGCCGATAGCGATTTTTGACTGAATGATATGGTAGCCAGCTCCCAGCGGATCGCTTTCCGGGTGCAGGAAGGTCAGAACCCGTTGGCGCTGATAGTCGTGCATCAGAAAGAACCACATTACCGGAGCAAATGCAGACAGCAATACGGTAATAAAGCTTATCAGGCGCCAGCTCATTCCTGCCAGAAATAATACAAACACGCCGGCGGCGGCAATCAGAATGGCAGTTCCCAGATCAGGCTGTTTGGCAATCAGCAGGGTCGGGATAGCGCACATCAGAAAACCACAAAGCAAACGGCCCAGCCGGGGCGGAATTGGCTGGGAAGCAATAAACCAGGCGACAGCCATCGGAGTTGCCAGTTTCATGATTTCGGAAGGTTGAAACTTCATAAAACCCAGATCCAGCCAGCGCTGCGCACCTTTCCCAACATGACCAAACAATAAAACAGCCATGAGTAGCAGCAGACCGACACTGAATAACGGAATAGACCAGCGTTTGATGGTTTGCGGGCTAATCTGGGCAAAAACAATCATGACTGCCAGGGCCAGCCCCAGCCTGATTAACTGGGCTTTCATCATTGCAGGGCTTTGTCCTGATGCACTGTAAAGTACCATCAGGCCATAACCAATCAGAGCCAGCAGTCCGAGTAATAAAGGCCCATCGATGTGAAAGGCTGCTACTTTACTGCGGGAGCCTGAAGGCGGGGTACTAAAGGCATCATTCATCTGCATTTACTCCGGCTGTAAAGTAATAATCCAGCAGCTGACGTGCCAGAGGTGCAGCATTACTACCTCCACCTCCCGCATTTTCTACGGCAATGGCAACTACTATGGTGGGGTTGTCGTATGGGGCATAGCCAATATACATGGCATTGTCGCGGTGGCGTTCTCGGTCGGTCGTTATCCCGTCGCTTTTCCGGAT
>CAZXTH010000009.1:0-5819 GCA_964643585.1 uncultured Pseudoalteromonadaceae bacterium | reverse complement strand
GTGAATCTGCATCATATTTTGCATCCTGCGCAATAGCCACAATCTGGGCGGTACCGGTTTTACCGGCTGATTGATAGCTGGCACCTCTGAATGCATTATAAGCTGTACCTTTAGCGGTGCTGACGGTTTGATGCATAGTGTCCAGAATGACATCCCAGTTGCGTTCGTTAACCATTTCAATTACCGGCGTCAGGCCGGGTAAAACCACTTCATTCTTTTCTGTACTGGTAAATTCACGCGCCAGATGAGGAGTGGGTTTCTGGCCTTTGTTCAGGATAACAGCAGTGGTCAGTGCAAGCTGTAATGGCGTAATGGTCCAGTAACTTTGGCCGATGCTCAGTGGTACGGTATCTCCCGGATACCAGGGTTGATTAAAACGTGCCTGTTTCCAGCCCCGTGAAGGCATATTAGCTGCGCTTTCTTCAAGCACATCAATACCGGTACGCTGACCAAAGCCCATCTTGGTCATGTAGTCTGAAATTCTGTCAATCCCCAGTTTCACGCCCATATCGTAGAAAAAGGTATCACAACTTTCAATTATGGCGCTGTAAACATTCACCCAGCCATGGCCCCAGCGTCTCCAGTCACGGAAACGGTGCTCGTTATTGGGTAACTGATAGTAGCCTGGGTCCCAGATACGGGTAGTTGGGGTAATGGTGTTGGTTTCCAGACCCAGCAGTGCCAGGTGAGGTTTAATCGTCGATGCCGGAGGATAAACGCCCTGAGTTACCCGGTTGATGAAGGGAGTATCCGGAGAGTTGTTAAGGTAGTTAAAGTCACGGCTGCTAATGCCATGAACAAACAGGTTTGGGTCGTAGCTGGGGTTACTGTAAAACGCCAGAATTGCGCCATCGCGTGGGTCCATTGCCACAATGGCCCCGCGGTGGTTTTTCAGAATCTGCTGGGCAGTCAACTGCAGCCCGACATCAATTGACAGAGTGATATTTTCACCGGAAACAGCAGGTACCGAGCGCAATACCCGGATCAGGCGACCGCGGTTATTCACTTCAATTTCCTGATACCCCATGGTGCCGTGCAGGCGATTTTCGTAAAACCGTTCCAGCCCTATCTTACCTATCTGGCGTGTCGCTGCGTAATTGGGCAGCAGTTCCTGCTGATCCAGCCGCCGCAGGTCATTGGTATTAATTTTGCCGATATAGCCGATGGCATGCGTGAATAAATCTTTGAATGGATAATTACGGCTGAGCCGTGCTTCAATTGTGACTCCGGGAAAACGGTGCTGGTTAGCTGCCAGAATAGCGACTTCACGGTCGTTTAGTTGTTCTTTCAGGGCGATACTATTAAAGCGCCGCTGCTGGCGTACATCTTTCAGGAAGGATTGTTGTTCTTCTTCTGTAATGGTGATCAGTGTTGCCAGTTCATCCAGCGTTTGCTGCATATTGCTGATTTGTTCTGGGATCAGCTCAAGTGAGAATACCGGTGTATTTTCGGCCAGCAGAATGCCGTTTCGGTCGTAAAGCAGGCCACGGTTCGGTGCGATAGGCACAACTTTAATGCGGTTGCCTTCAGAGCGGGTCTGGTAATCCTGATATAAACGGATTTGCAGGTTATATTGGTTTGTCACCACAACACCAAACAGAAGAATGACAAACAGCATCGCCACAACAGCTCGTCGCCTGAACAAACGGCTTTCGGCGGCAAAATCCTGCATGGCAATGCGTTTTTTAAACATCGTTACTCGCGGTGGTAAGGGTGATTACTACAAATACTCCAGGCCCGGTACAGCGTTTCAGCCACAACGACTCTGACGAGAGGATGTGGCAGAGTTAATGCTGACAATGACCATTTTTCTTCGCTGGCGGCAATACAGGCAGGAGCCAATCCTTCCGGGCCGCCAACCAGCAGACAGACATCGCGGCCATCAAGCTGCCATTGGCTAAGCCGGTTAGCCAGCTGCGGACTGCTCCAGTCATCGCCGTTAACTTCCAGAGTGACAATGCGGCTGCCTTTGGGAACTGCTGCCAGCATTTTCTCTCCTTCCTGTTCCAGAATTCTTTTTATATCAGCATTTTTGCCTCGTTTGCCAGCAGGAATTTCAATCAGCTCCAGCGGCATATCACGGGGAAAGCGTCTGGAGTATTCTTCAAAACCTGTCTGAACCCAGGCTGGCATTTTAGTACCAACGGCAATCAGCAATAATTTCATGCTGCTCAGGCGCCCCAGAGCTTTTCCAGTTGGTAGAAGCTGCGGCTTTCTTCCATCATCACATGGACAACCACATCACCTAAATCCAGTAATACCCACTCGCCTGAGTTTTCGCCTTCAATACCCAGCGGCTGCAGGCCGGCATTTTTAACTTCGTGCGCGACATGCTCTGCGATTGAACGCGTATGGCGGTTGGACGTTCCTGAACAAATAATCATAAATTCCGTGATACTGGATTTGCCACGGACATCCAGCACAACAACATCCCGTCCTTTCATGTCATCGATTTTGTCCTGGATAAATGTGACTAGCTCGCTTGTTTGCACCCTGTTTCCTCGTTGCGGTTTAAAAGCGCCATTTTAGCATAGTTTCAGCCGTGTTATAGCTGCTGGTTTTGATAGAGTCCATGCTGGCGGATATAGTTCAGTACTGTTTCGCAGATGGCCGGAGGCTGGCTATCCGGCAGTGCCAGTTGCTGGCGCAGCATCGTGGCAGAAATATTGTGCTGAGGGTTGTGTAATACAAAAATGTGGCCTGCTGTTTTATCATGCAGTTGCTGTAAATTGTCACAACCATATTGCTGCAGTAACTGTGGAGCATCACCCTGCTGCGGGTTATAGCCTGGCCTCTGGCATACCAGCAAATGTGATAACTGCAGGATTTGCTGCCAGTTGTGCCATTGGGTCAGATAGCATAGTGAGTCCATGCCTATAACAAAAGCCAGTGTGTGATGATGATAACGCTGTTTAAGCTGGGCCAGACTGTCAGAAGTATAAGAAGGCCGCTGTTGTTCTAATTCCAGTGTTTCCAGCTCCAGCTGCGGGTAGTCACTGATAGCAAGTTCAACCATTCTGGCCCGGTGTTTTGCACTGACTCCCGGGGTTGCTCTGTGGGGCGGTAAATGGCTGGGCATAAGCCGCAGCTGGCTGAGTTGGCAATGCTGTTGTACATAAAGAGCACACTGAATATGGCCGTGGTGTACCGGGTCAAAGGTGCCGCCGAAAATCCCGATTACAGGTTTAGTCATTCAGAGCTCTCTGCAGGGAAAACTGTACCGGAACCTGTTTCAGAAACAGACAACTGAGATGGAGCAGCGCTGTTTTGATATCGGCCAGTTGGCCACTCTTATAACCACGGTCAAAGGCTGCCAGCTCTTGTAACATAAAACCCAGCCATTTAGGTGATAACCGTTGCATGGCCTGTTGATATAGCGGCTGACGTTTAGGCCAGATACCCAGTTGCCGGAATAAATCGGTCAGGGGTTTTCCCTGTTGCTGTCCTTGTTGCAGCTGTTGTAGCTGCAGCACTTCTTTCTGTAGTTGCCAGGCAATGATAACGGCTTCAGTATCCTGCTGATATAAACGATCAAGGCGGTGCAGGGCTTCTGTACCGTGGCCGCTCAGCAACGCATCGGTCAGCTGAAAAATCGTAAAACTGGAATGGTCAGACAGCAATTGCTGTAGCTGTGTAACATCCAGAGGCTGATTGCTGTGAGTCAGAGATAATTTTTCCAGCTCCTGGCGTGCTGCCAGCAGGTTGCCAGCACAGTACTGGTACAACAGCTGCAAGGCTTCACTGTGTAGTTGCAATGATAACTGTCGCGAACGTTGCTGTAGCCACTGGATAAACTGTTTTTCATCCAGCGGATAAATGGCTACCTGTACGGCCTGTTGCTGTAATTGTTTAAACCAGCTGAGTTTACTGACTTCACTATGGCTGCGTTCACCATGGATGACCAGTACAATATCCTGATGCAACTGTTCGCTGAGGCTTTTCAGTTTATCTGTTGCGGTAGCGGGTAATTTAGCTGGTAATTCCAGCTCCAGTAACCGCTGGTTGCTGAACAGTGACATTGCATTGATTTCTGCCAGCAGATCTTCCCAGTTGAATTGGGAGTCGGCAGTGAATGATAAACGCTCGGTAAACCCTCGTTCTCTGGCTGCCAGACGAATTGCATCCAGTGCTTCCAGTTTTTGCAGGGGTTCTTCACCAAAGATAAGGTAGCAAGGCGCCAGCTCTCTGGTCAGATGCTGACTGAGCTGACTGGCGTAAAGCTTTTGCATCAGTTAAGGCGACCCAGTTGCCGGATAATACGGTTGGCAGCCTGATTACGCAGTTCTGTCAGCAACAGATCAAGCTCTCTGGCTTTAGCCAGAGCCTGATTCGGGTCATCCTGATAATCGCGGTACAGTTCAAACTGATAATCTTTAAGGCCGCTTTGCGGCATATCCAAGGTATAACGAACTTTGTAAATAAGCTCATACTCAGCGACCTGGCCGTTAGGGAATAATGACAGGGTACGGCGCTCCAACGAGTCCTGAACCAGATGCAGAGAAGGCACGCCATTCTGCGGGCCGCTGAGCAGTTCAACGCTGTTGTGTTTCAGGCGTTCACTAATCAGCTGTGCCAGTTCAGAATGAGCATCGCTTTCAATATACATCGCAGGAAACTGGCTCAGCGGCAGATTACCGCGCAGATGAAAACCACAGCTGGCAAGTGTTGTTACTGCCAGCAGTAATGTCATGGTTAACCAGTTTCTGTTTGTCATCAGCCCGCCACCAAATTCAGCAATTTACCCGGAACATAGATCACTTTACGCAGACTTGCACCTTCCAGAAAACGGGTAACGTTTTCGTCGGCTTTTGCTGCAGCAACCACCTGTTCTTCTGTCGCATCAGCCGGTACAGTGACTTTACCGCGCACCTTACCATTAACCTGTACTACTACCAGTTTTTCATCTTCAACCATAGCGGCTTCATCTGTAACTGGCCACGGTGTCTGCTCGATAGGAGTCTGCTGTTGCAGTTCACGCCACAGATACTGGGCAACATGAGGAATAATCGGGTTCAGCATTTGCAGCACAGCACGTACGGCTTCATGCATTACTGCACGATCCTGACTGGTTTCCAGACTGGCACGCTGTAGTTTGTTGCTTAGTTCCATCACTGCAGCAATAGCGGTATTAAAAGTATAGCGGCGGCCAATATCATCTGTGACCTTAGCGATAGTTTTATGCAGTTCGCGGCGCAGTACTTTCTGCTCATTGTTCAGACCTGCCAGCTCGGCAGCACTCAATGGTGCAGCAGGGCCGGCATTAATAACATCTGCTACCAGCGTATAAATACGCTTGATAAAACGATGGGAGCCTTCAACAGCAGAGTCTGACCATTCCAGAGTTTGCTCTGGCGGTGCTGTAAACATCATGAATAGCCGTACAGTATCTGCACCGTACTGATCGATAACTTTTTGCGGGTCGATACCATTATTTTTAGATTTCGACATTTTGCTCATGCCGGATGCAACGACCGGTTGACCGTCACTCTGCAGAACTGCATTGGTTACCCGGCCTTTATCATCACGCTCTACGGTAACATCCTGTGGAGAGAACCATTGCTTACCACCGCCTTCAGCGTCGCGGTAAAAGGTTTCAGCCAATACCATACCCTGACACAGCAGGCGCTTAAACGGCTCGTCAGACTGTACCAGACCAACATCACGCAACAGTTTATGGAAGAAACGGGCATATAACAGGTGCAGGATGGCGTGTTCGATACCACCGATATATTGATCAACCGGCAGCCAGTAATTTGCTTTGGCCGGATCCAGCATTCCTTTGTCAAAGTCCGGGCTGCAGTAACGGGCGTAGTACCAGG
>CAZXTH010000008.1:0-23157 GCA_964643585.1 uncultured Pseudoalteromonadaceae bacterium | reverse complement strand
GGAGCGACTCACTCCTGGCCTAATGAAACAGGTATATAAAGACGAGCTAAAACCCGTTCATCCTATGCTGGAGGCTCTTCGATCTGGCGTTCCGGAAAAAATTGCGCAGTATTCTGATTTGATGCTGCCGGAAATGGACAAGAGACTTATTCAGCTACAAAGGGATATTGCTGGCATGAAAGTCGAAACCCCGGAGGAATTGGCGCTAAAACAACTGGCGACAGATGATGAACGCAGAGTTTACCTTATGCTCAAAGACGACTATGACTCAAGCCTACTTGTGGCCACGGTGCGCAAAGCATTTGCTGAGAATCCGAAGCTGACTCGTCCTCAACTTTTACCGGTGATTTTGAATTGGCTGTCAGATGGTGACAGTCCGGTTAAATCAGAACAACCGAAAATACGTGTTAAAAATGCTAAGCCTGATCAATGGGATAGTTTGGCTAATGACGATCTGCGCTACATCAGTTCTCAGAAGCAATCCGCAACAGCTATGCACTCGGCTTTGAATGCCAAGGGTTTGCTATTTGATTTGAAGAAATTGGTTAGTTGAGACTTACACCTTCGATATTTAGTATCAGTCAAAATGTAATTTCATTGAACTGATAGCCGCAGTCAGGCCTCTTTCAGCAAAAGAGCTAAATGGTCCAATTGGTTTGATACTTTGCTATCTTCCCGGCGATTAAATATTTAGCCATTTAAGGAATATTTCTTGAAATATGGGTACGCCGCAGTTAGGTTTGTACAAGTAAGCGACAGAGCAACGTTCCTTTCATTGGCGTGATGTAATTTAGACAAGATGCTTAGCTAAGAATGGACCTCATGGAGGGGGAGACGGAAATATGCGATTTGATTTGGATATCGTTTGCTTAGCAAATTCTTGGAAGCATGGTGGAAGATGTGTGGCAGGGAAAATATATTCTGGGGCTAGGGCTGGAGAATGGGTAAGGCCCGTCGGTCCAGATGTCGCAAATCGACAAATTTCTCTTAGACAAATGAGCTATGGACAAAATCAGTATGCTGATGTTTTAGATATAGTAAGGATTAGTTTTGATGGCCAAGAGGCCAATACGTTTCAGCGAGAAAATCTTGTTATATCTAATAGGTCTTGGATCAAGTTAGGTGCAATACAGAAAAACCAAATTGGTGGATTGTTAGATGCTCCGCCAGCTCTTTGGTTAAACGGGATGTCCAGTAGATTCGGATTTAACGATAAAATCGAAGCGGCTATGCTAACGCAGTGTCGGTCATCTCTTGTAATTATACGACCTAATAATCCAAGAGTTAGAATTGCCGAGGAATATGATAGCAAGATTAAGATCAGAATACTTTTTGAGTACAATCGTCAGAATTACGCTTTAACTACAACCGATTTGTGGGCTCAGGAAACATACCGAGAGCGCGGAATCGGAGAGCATGCTCTACCGCCGGTTAGTGCAATGACAATTAGCCTAGGTGAGAAATTGCCTAATGGTAATAGCACCAAGATAGTTGCTCAAATATTTAAGGATTAAATATGCGTATTTTAACGATAGGATTTACTGAGAAAAAAGCTGAACGTTTTTTTGCTTTGATCAAAATTTCGAATACAAAAAGAGTTGTTGATGTAAGACTCAATAATGTGTCCCAGCTTTCTGGTTTTGCCAAAAAAGACGATTTGAAATACTTTCTACAAGAAATCTGTGGGGTAGACTATGTTCACCTCCCAGATCTTGCGCCCACAAAGGAGATCTTGTCTCCGTATCAAAAAAAAGAAATCACTTGGCAGCAATATGAGGACAGATTTCTCAACTTAATGGCTAAGCGCAATATAGAAAAGTATGTAAAGCCGGAGGTTATAGATAACGGATGCTTACTCTGTAGCGAGCATTTACCCCATCAGTGCCATCGACGCTTAGTGGCTGAGTATTTAAAATCTCACTGGCAAGAGAGTGACGCAGAAATCAAACATCTAACATGAACGATATTAAGTTTGTCCTCATCGCATATCCTAAAGAATTTCTTTGCTATGAAAAATTCAAAAGGAAAATTGATTATTACATAAGCAAATCCAGTGAAATCGAGTTGGTTTGTTTTGATGATTCCAATGGCTTTACCAAACGCTATTCTAAGGAAAGGGAATTCGGATTTACAACGTATATGTCACAAGATGAAGCTATTGATCGAGCTACACACGCAATTATTTTCGAAGATAGAGGGTGCTACGAAAAACTATCTGGTTCGTTGAAGGCCGCAGGAAAATTTATGCGGAAGGTCTTACTTGAACTTACGCTTGTTGTGAATAAGGATAGGGGGGAATCATATGACGTGTATATTGGGCGTGGAACAATTTGGGGGAACCCTTACCAAATAGGTCAAGATGGAGACCGTGATGAAGTCATAAGGAAGTTTGCATATGACTTTGACCGAGGGTTTCTTAAGCCGTCAGATAATTTAGATCATAACTTGTCGATGCTGAAAGGAAAGATCATTGCCTGTCATTGCAAGCCTGCAGCCTGCCACGGAGATGTTATTGCTTCCTATATCAACTCACTGGATGACGGCAAATAAATCTCGTAGAAGCAACTTACGGAATTATCTCAGTGTATTGAAAGGGATTATCGCTGGTTCGCCTCGTAACGGTGTAATTTTGATATTCTAGGAAATTGGATATGTGATGTTGCCTTATGTGTTTTGCAAATAAATTTAAATGTTTACATAGGCTCTATCTGCTTTACGCTGTATTCTCTAATATTTTTCACTTTGTGGAAGTCCTACGTATCGAAAAAATCTACCTAAATCAGTTTACAATTAAAGCTATGTTTGTTTAACGAATTCGCTAACCTTGCTCAACTTCCCAGTCCCCTACCCAAATGAGCTGATATACAGCACTGTAGCCCGAACCCGCACTTATCTGGGTATATCTAGCCCTAAACAATTACTGGATGAGGTATATGGTGATCGTAAGGTTATTGCTACCATGGATTTGCCTTGTCATTTGCAGGCTATTTCTAATCAGCTGAAAAGGACAGGCCGGTATTCTGTTGATGAGCTTGTTTATCAGCACACGTTATTCCCGCTTTATGCTCCCTTTGTTTCTGAAGACCACAGGGTTCGGGCTCTGAAGATGATGGCCGCAAGCTCTCAGGGGGCTGTTCACTTAATGCTTGGTGTTGCCGCTTCCCGAGTTAAATCAGTACATGGGTTCCGCTATTGTGCTGCTTGTGTGCAGCAGCAATTAAAGATGCATGGGGAGTGCTTCTGGTCGCGGGAGTGGTATTTTCCTGGTCTTGGCGTTTGTCCTGACCACGGTCGATTAACTTTATTATCTGAAAACATGAGCGACCATCGGCATTTATTTTTACCTTTGCAGCAAGCTATCGGTAAAACACAAAACTGCGCCGATGTAAGTTCTGAGCAGGTGGTGCTTGCATGCTTAGCTCGTGAGTTAATCCAGTTGCCCTCGGGGGCATCACCATCATTTGAACAGTGGACAGAGTTTTATAATAGTCTTGCTGCTGATTTCGGGTTCTCCAGAGGCAAACAAGTCTTGCACGACCAGGTCTACGGTCATATCAGGCAAAAGTTCTCTGTTCGAACCTTGTTTGAGCTTCATCTACACGGCCCTGTTAATGAAAGCTTTTGGCTGAGATCTATGTTTCGGAAGCACCGCAAGGCCTTTAGTTATCTGGAGCATGTAATTGTATGGGCAGCACTGTTACCAGGAATTAATCCTGCTGAAATTCTCAACATGGTGCGGAAATTGGGTGGCAAGGTTTGGCCTGCATTGGAGTTGAATTGTTCCCCTGAGACTCCAGCAGTGGTCGATACGCAAAAACGTGAAACCTGGCAGAGATTGGCTCTGGAACGCGGCACTAAAGCTGCCCGAAAGACAGAACTCGGGGGCGCTCTGTACGCTTGGTTATATCGAAATGACAGAACCTGGCTTATGGAATTTAATAAGCAACACAAACTGCCAAGAGATTTGCCGGGACTTAAAGTCGACTGGCATAAGCGTGATATGACAGCGAGTCGTCATCTACTGCGGCTGATTTATCAGTCCGACGTACGGCTAGACCTGCCCAGGTTATCCGCTAACTGGTTACTTCAGCAGTTACCTAACAAAGCATCCATTTCAAAGAATATTCGCAAATTACCTCTGGTTAACAAAGTGCTACAAAGATATGCTGAGTCAATCACGGAGTATCAGCTGCGTCGTATTTGTTGCATCTATGCGCGATTAATGGATGAACACATACCACCTAAAAAGTGGCTCGTTCTTCGTATGTCAGGTTTGAGTAAAGAACGTATTACTCCACAGGCCGCTGCAATACTGCGGATGTTGTAAAGGAGATGGGATGCCAAGGATTGCCGATTTTGATGATGATGTTCAAATTGTACATATAGGTGAATTGTTCAGAGCTCGTAGCAAGCGAGACTGGTATATCAATGTCTGGTGTCGCCCTCTACAGGATAAAAAGTCGACCCGGATATCCAACCTGGCTTTATTGAGTCGCAGCAAGCGCATCAACAGTAGTAAGCGTGGAGAAAACTCTGCTGACCGCGTGATCGGATTTCCTTCAGGATATCAGTTGTTGCCGGCAAAACTGGCCGATTTCCCTGACTTAAGTAATTTCGATTCAGTCAAAAAAGCAGAAAGCCGGCAGAATGCTTTCATCTACACTGAGCAAAAGCCCAGAAGAACCGTTAAGTACGTCATACCGCAGCTTGAATTGGCCAGAGCCATCTTTTTAATCAACTCTTATCTATGCCGCGCTTGTTTATCCAGCACAACATTACAGCTCGAATTTGATGTTCAACGTCCTTATTTCCACAAGCATGTCGACATTCATGTTTTAAAGACCAGCACCTTTCCCCTTAGTGCATTTGATCAAAGTGGTACCACCATGATTCTGGCTTGGCTGCTGACCAACATCGATGCCATGAACTCTTTTCAGAGCATTTATTCGCACTATATGCAGGACCGACAATTCAAAGGAATATGGGAGTCGTGGTGCTTCAGCTTTGATCCCCCTCCAATGGACAATTGGACCCTCCATGTCCGTGGACGTTTTAGCGACGACAAATCGAGCTACCTGGTTGAGGAAATCATAGGTATTGATATCGATGCCGAAATGCCAGTACTGGTTGCTTTTATTCACCCTGATTTTGTCAAAAAGGACAATAAAGATGGCTCTGTCCGGCATGGTTCTGGCTCTGCTGACTGGCGGGATCAGGAAGAAGAGTATGAAATTGACGATGAAGAATCAGCATCCGATCAGAATCAAACCACAGTTATTGAGAGTGGTGCATCTTTTGTTCGTTTTAAAAGTCCTTGCTCTGTTGTTAAGCAAGAACGATTCATGCCAAGTCATAAGCTGATTATCGATGAGGAGTCGGTGCGGGAAGGCGGAAAACAGGTCAGCACTGATGAGCCAAATCAGGCCGGTAAACTTCCTTCGGCTGATGTAGGTGGAAAGCAGGATCTCACAGACAGAGAGCGTTACTACGCAGGTCGTTTTATCAGCTTCGACCATATGCTTAAAATTTTAAAATTCGTACATGGCTGTACTATTTTGCATCAGGACACCTTGGCGTTGCCGAAAGTTGGTCGCAGCCAGCAACAAATGTTGGAGAACGGAACACCTAGGGTGATCAAGTCGGTCTGGCTCCGATACCGTGCTCAACAAGTTGTATTACTGGAGGTTGATACCTCTGATGGCGTCAAAATGCTATCAACCAAAATACTTTTCAACGCCGACCCAACAAAATGGGATGAGCAGTACCTGCAGATTCGGAAAGGCATTGTGTCTAAATCCTTGTCCTGGCCAAACGAATTACTCGACACACTTTATGGCGAACATGGACACAAAGGGGTTAATCACCCAAAACATCAGGGCGCTGAGGCTGGGAATATTCCCCGAGAGTCACTGGAAAGTTGGGCATTGCGGTTTCTTAGTAATCTAAGCTAATTATAGTGTGGCATAAACTGATTTAGATTATAGGAATCAAGCAACTAATTGAAATTATAGTCAACGAATTAAATGTTTAGAGGTATAGTTTAAAATAGTAACAAGCTGTTTTTCTTTTTTTAGAAACATAAGGGATATGTCTGAATGACCAGCAGTAGAGCTTTAAACCGTAAGGTCTCCAAGAGTACTTTATCTATGTTCCTGCGTACTAGGTGTGACAAGGAGCTATATTTGTCGTTGCATGATAATCGGAGTATTAGTTCATTGGGGTTACCGGAGCCGGTAAAGCGACCGGGTATAGGTACATTGTCTATTGCTGGGCGTGAGTTAGAGCTTGAGCGAAACGACCAGATAGTAAGATTATTCGGCAGCTCAGCAATTTTCAACCGTGGTGCAAATAAATTCAATGACATCGATCTCAGCAGTACACTTTTGAACCTCCAACATCTGCCAAGTGTAGTAATTCAACCTAAGTTTTCGGTTGACGCGATAAAACAACAAATTCTACAGAATATTGGTGTTTCAACTTTGGATGCTGCGCTTATTCCGCCAATGGCAGATTTCATACCTGATCTTCTTTTAATTCAGCCCGCTCAGCCTGATGATCAGGAGGTATTGGTCAATGGATCGAGAACTCAAATTTCACCAATTGAACAACGGTCTGCCATCAAAGTCTTTGATATTAAACATACGAGTGAATCAAATCCCAGCTACTGTGCTGAAATAGCAATGTATTCTTTAATGCTTGCAAACTGGCTGGACAGTAATCCGGTGTTGAGTAGCCGATATTATGTTTCAGCGAATGCTTATCTTTGGACGTTGAAAAAACAAGGCTGTAGTGCAATAGATGAAATAGAAGGACAACAGGGAGTTAGTGTTGCCAGCTACACTGAGGCTTTGATTAAGGATTCGGAAGTGGCGTACCTGCGCTATTATTTAGCAACCGTACGGCAATTTTTTGAAGACGTTGCTAGGGTGATAAGAATTGGTGATGCTTCACCTGATGCTTGGAAAAACTTAGACTGGCATGTTGTAAGCTCATGCTCAAACTGTGATTGGTTAGGGGATAAGCGACACTTAGGTAGTCACCAACAAACTGTTATCGACAGTGACAGAGGTGGATATTGCATCACTTTAGCTGCAGACTCTGGTCACTTGAGTTTAATTCCTGGTATTACAAGAGGAGCAAAAAAGACGCTAGAGTTAAACTCAATATTTGACGCTGCGACTTTGGCTGGCTCATTAGGGCACCCTGCTTTACAACAACATACGATGTTAAAAAAGGAAGCCACCATACTTCCCGCAAAAACTAAAGCTATTATAAATAGTCAACTTAATAGTGATCCAAAGGCAGTAATAGCGTCTCTAGCTGGCTATGCCAATCTTCAGTTGTTTTTAACCATAAATTTTGATGCAAGCGCAGGATTGCTGACTGGTATGTCAATTTCAGGATTAGCTACTAGTTATACAAGAGGCCAGACTCCTTTAAGATTTCCAACGGTCCCCTTTGTTGTCGATGAAAAAAGCCTTGATGCAGAATGGATAGCCTTGGAGGGATTACTGAGTCAAATTGCTGACAATATTAACAGGGCTGAACAACTGTTAGGTGAAGACAATCTGAGAGGTCAAATTCACATATGGGAACAACGACAGTTTACCGAGCTATGTAATGCTATAGGACGCCATTTACCAAGAGTCTTGAATCTTAGTGAGCGAAAGGCAAAGGCGTTGGTTTGGATTTTCCCTCCTGAGGAGTTGATTGGTACGCCAAAGTCTGTAGAGGCCTCTACCGTTGTTATCGTGGAAGAAGTTGTGAGGCGCATGGTTTTTACACCAACACCTCACGTTATTACTTTGTTCGATACCGCTGAAGCTTATTCTAACTTGCAGTACCCTCCTGTGGTAAGAGACTCATATTTTCGTGAGTATTTAAGCAATGGTATTCCGCGAGAGAGGATTTATGAAATATGGAGCAATGCACCGCGTATAAAGAGAGGTCCCAATGTAATCCCTAGAAACACGCTTATTTCTGATTATTCAGAGGCGTTGAAAAAACAGTCACAATCACTTCAAACTGTATGTGACAAACTCAGAGATGATTATAGAGGGCAGTTCAAAGCAAGCTCGCCGAGGATTCCAACAGCAATTCCGCGAGGTACGCCGAGCGTTGCATTTGATGCAAAACTATGGATTTGGTGGGATGATCTCAATTTCTTAACATCGCAACTTGAAGCACATTTCAAGATGGTACTGGAAGGAAAGAGGTTAGAGGCAACTTACGAGGCCATTATTTTAAATAACGGGCAGAACTTAGGAAATGGCAGGTTTTCTTTTGATGTTGAAGCCACCTCTGCCGAGTCAAAATTTAAGACGGATAGTTCACTTACTGTCGGTAAAATCGGAAGACCGGGTTTTCCATTAGAAAATATCAACAATCTGATAGCATCCACTGCGCAGCCTTACCTAGGTGACCAATCTCCTTTAAATATGCCCTTATGGTCAGTTTTGGAGGCAAAGCTTATCAACTTTGACCGAGTAAATTTAAAATTGTTAGTTGAGTTCACATATTGGCGCGATCCCGCACTTGCTCTTTATATCGTTGATAATTGCAATGAAAATCTTTTAGATGACATTTTTCTTCTAGAATCTAAAAGCCCGAGATCTTACAACTGGGCAAATACTAGCACAGAGATATTGCGTGAAATAGGAAATCCCCCTATTGCTAAAATTGATATGAATGCTGCAACCGCAATGGGAATTACACCTCCTAAACGGCAGACCAGGAGTGGCAGAAATACGCCAATTTCAGAAATACTATGGGATGCAGCGACGCTATTTAATACGTCAAGGTTATCTGTAATTGAAGCAAATAATATTGCTGATGTTGCTGCGGTTAACTGTCAGCTTAATCAATCTCAAAAACAGGCGGTAAAAAACGCAGCTGAAAAGGCGCTTACAGTAATATGGGGACCGCCAGGTACCGGTAAAACTAAAACGCTCTCTGCGTTTATTTACGCTGAAGCACAAAACGCCAGCATTTCTGAGCGGCCATTAAAGATTCTTATAACCGGGCCTACATATAAAGCGGTGGAACAGATAATGGAGCGCACACACAAGCTACTGGTAGGTGATGCGGCTACTTCTTGTACGTTGAGCTTTGGTTATTCTGCTGGGCGAGGTGCTGGGCGGCTAAAACTTCAATCGTCGAGCAATCTGATTTATTCGGATTATTCATTTGATAATCATGACATGGATTATCTGCAGTGTTTAGCAAATCTATCTGGTAGCTCTGGTGTGCATATTGTGGGGGCGCAGATTAGGCAGGCTCGCCGGCTTTCAAAAGATTTATCTACCACAGGAAAGTTCATTAACGATGTTTTTGATGTGGTATTAATAGATGAAAGCTCGCAGGTGCCTGTATCGCATGCGTTGTCTGCGCTCTGCGGCTTGAAATCTGATGGCAAAGTCGTTATTGCTGGTGATAGCCTTCAGATGCCACCAATAACGGCAGTTGAAGCACCAGCAGATGCATCTTATCTAGTTGGTAGTATCCAGACATATCTTTTAGAAAGAGATTTCGGACAGCCGATAACCCCATGTATCTTAGATAGAAATTATCGCTCGTCACGTGCGATAGTGGAATTTGCTAAAACTATAGGGTACCCATCGACTCTTGATTCTGAGTTTCCTGACACAGCTTTAACAATAGTAAGCCAATTTCCTGATCAAAGTCAGTTTCCTGTAACTCTCCCTTGGTGCGATCAATATGAAACATTGTTGTCCCCAGAAAACTCAGTTGCAGCTCTACTTCACGAGGATGAGATTTCTTCCCAGGGAAATCATTATGAGGCGCGGTTAGTCGCGGGGATAGTTTGGACCCTTAGGCAGACCGTTGGATCGTCTTTAAGCGGTAGAGGAATATTAAGTAGTTCGAGTCCTACTTCTGAGGAGTTCTGGGGTGAATGTGTGGGTATTGTTACTCCACATCGTGCTCAGCGAGCACTAGTGATTAAGGAGTTGGAAGCTCTATTTCCTATGGAGAAAAATTTAATTGACGAGGCTGTTGATACTGTGGAGCGATTCCAAGGTGGAGAACGTCACTGTATTATAGTGACTTATGGCGTTGCGGATGTTGATGTTATTTCTGGAGAAGAGGCTTTCTTGTTGCAGCTTGAGCGGACAAATGTGGCTATTTCGCGCGCTATGGGGAAATGTATTGTGGTTATGCCGAAGTCTTTGGCGAAGCATATCCCTGAGGATAAAAAAGCCTTGGAAACTGCACATGCACTAAAAGATTATCTTGATGACTTCTGCAATATAAGGGTGGATTGCGAATTTTCGGATTCCCAAGGAGTTAGGTCTGGACAGATAAGGGTGCATGGATAGCTGTTATGAGAAATTGAGCTCAATTGTGGAGCATTGACTGCTCCCTTGTCGTTTCAAGCTACAGGTATAACGATAGAAGCTCCACCTTGTTTATTTGAATTCCTCGGTCCTTGAGTAGCTTTTTACGCTCCTTAGTTAACAGGTTGGTCAGCAGGGACTCAATAATCTCACTGCTAGCATGATGAATCTTCATATGGCAATTGGGACACAATGCAACAATGTTTTCAGGGACATCAAGGCTGAACTGAAACTTATCTTCATGCTTTAAAGGAACTAAATGATGGGCTTCGACGTAGATATGCCCGCTAGCCCTGTTGATAAATGTGTGATGAGACTGATCAAGTGCACAGTGGTAATTGGCTGCCGCTAAGCTAAGAGAAGATATAGCAGCGCTGCGCACGCTGTATCTGGTCTTGCTGCTACTTTTATTGCTTTTTTTAATAGGTCCTGTTGGTAACCTGACATCGCGCTGAGTCGAACAAAGGTTTTGGAATTGCTCCTCTGAAATATCTGGTGTAAAACACTTTTCGAATAAATTTTCGCCATATATATTAACCAGATCTTGGTATAGAAACACTATTTCTTTTAGTTTATCCTGAAAACTGTTCAATGAATCAGGTTTGGCAAATAGAAATTCTGTACCAAGTATATGTCCCCTTTCATAACCTTTGCCGCGGTCTAAGGTTGCACCTAAAGATAACTGAGTTAAATACTCGGGTTTATAGGAACCTAATTGAACCACAATGTCCCTTGCGTGCTTTGCCCTCTCAAGCAACAGGCAATATTTTTCTGAACTTGATATTTGCTTCTTGAGTGGATTATCAAATCCTTGATTTAAACTAACAACCACCTTATCCATATTCTCGGAAAATAGAACAGCCACATAGTAGCCTGTTTGTGCTGAGGTGGTTATGCGCCTATCAAATATAGCTACAAGTGGTACCTTAGGATACCTGTGGGTAGGTTGTCCTATACATCCCTTCACCTTTAACAATGAGTTATTTGAAAGCACATACCTGATGAATTTTGTTAGCTCAAAATTAAAAAATCTATAAAAACGATCTGATGACGTAACTGTCTTCCCGTTCGTTTCTTCAACATAATATCGATGAAGCGTTTCGAAAGCTTTTAATAAGTCTTCCTGTTTCATTCGGACCTCCTAATATAAGGCACGGAATTCGCAATTCTCAGCAACCTCACCATTGTGTAAGCAGACAAATGTTCAACTTTATTTGGAATTACCAACACGCGAAATCCACTTAGCTGAGTGCAGTAATTGTGCAATTGCAAACGCAGACTCTTGAGTTCCATCCCAAACCTCTCGCAGAGCATTCATGATTACCTGGCATTTTTCAGGGCTTAGCTCTCCAGGATTATTACATGTAGTTACTCGTAGTTGACTAATATTTACTCCCAAAAAGTTGCATATCTTCAACATTGCGCCGGAGTCGCTTTTTACTAAATGGCCGTTGATGGCCTTGCTCACCATGTATTTGCTAACGCCTGTTTTTCTAGATATATCAATGCTTTTAACATTTAAATCTTTCATTCTCTTCGTGATGAAATTATGAATATCTTCTTTTTTGTTTCTCATACGGATGCTTTTTTGTTGAAAATCTTCAACTATTGTGGTATAAATATGCTCATCTTTCAAGTCAAATTCATATGGAAAATTTCATGGCTAAGCTTTGCTATCTTAAGGAAAATGCTTTAAATGCAATTTGCCCTTATTTCACAATGTTTCCATTGGAGTTTCCAATGAAGCATTTAGCAAAGTTTAAGAAGGAAGATCCTGTAATTCTTGATCCTTTTTGCGGGCGTGGGACTAGTATGTTCGCTGCAAGGAAGTTGGGCTTGAAAGCCTGGGGGATTGATAGTTCGCCTGTGGCAACTGCAATTGCAAGGGCTAAATTGGCTAGCTGCAGTAAGGAAAATATTTTAGATCTTGCTCGAGATTTATTACAAAATGCGGCGACAGATATGCCCGAAAGTGAGTTTTTCAGTAAGCTCTATACATCACAGACGTTAAAAGATATTTGTGCTTTGAGGGAGGGGTTGCTGTCTATCGCTCACGAAACTGATGCTTCGGTGATGCTCAGAGCATTAGTGTTAGGTGCTTTGCACGGCCCGTTAAATAAATCTTTAGATACCGCAATATATTTTTCCAATCAAATGCCAAGGACTTTCGCGTCTAAGCCTGATTACTCAGTTAGATATTGGGATCAGCGTTCTCTTGTTCCTCCTGCTATAAGTGTCTTGGATGTCTTAAAACGGAAGTTAGATCGAATACCAACGTTGGATGAACAATTTACAGGGAGCTTCCATCAAATTATCGAAGGAGACTCTCAGTTAGAGAGTACAAGAGCTAAAGTTGCCGATGATTTCTCAATAGTTATCACCTCTCCGCCATACTACGGTATGAAAACATATGTTCAAGATCAATGGATTCGAAACTGGTTTCTGGGTGGTGCCTCCACAGTAGATTACACCAGTGGTCCGCAGCTTGAGCATGGTGGAGTCACTACTTTTGCGGAGTCTTTAGGTAAAGTGTGGCGTAACATGGCGGACACTAAAGCTGACTCACTAAGGATGTTTATAAGATTCGGTATTATTCCGTCAGCTAAGGTTGATGCTAAAAAAATTATGCAAATGTCGTTAGAGGCTTCAGGCAAAGAGTGGAAAATTATTTCCGTAAGAAGTGCTGATACAGCTGAAGAGGGGAAGCGGCAGGCGACTCAAATGAAATCTAAATCTAGTGCCGCTATTGAATATGACTTTCACGTATTGAGACGATAGAAGTGACCTACTTTATCTAAATGACAATTTGAGGCTTTCAATTCATTCAAAAAAAATAAACTGTGAACCACTTTCTTCTCCTTCCCTAAATGGAACGGCCTCGACTTGAAGGTTCTGAATAAACACGTTTACTGCCTCTCCGGCTATGTCTGAAGATTGGTTTGAAAGGCTCGGATGTTTATCGGATACTTCTTTAGCTAAGTAATACAAGCGACCTCTTTTAATTTTCCCTTTTTTCCCAATTTCTTGAATTATGCTGCGATGTTCTCTTAGGTGTTTTGCACACGCTAAAACTAGAAGCCTTCTATTGTCTGTGAGAGTAGACGATTCATCACCAACCGAATCTTGTAGATCGTGCATTTGGTTGTCGTACTTAACTCTAATTTCAGATGCATAACAGTCAATGGCATTAAGATTGTAATCCTTGTCTATAGTATCAACTTCGCTTTCAAAAGACATGACTCTCAAGGGGATTGGATAAATGGTATTGCCGGTGCTGCTCCAGAAAACACCTTGTCCTCTGATCGGCTCGTTTAATAAGGTGCTCAGCAGGTCGTTACTGAAATGCGCATTCGCAGATTTTGCTGTTCTCAAGTCGGTCTCTGACAATAGATGAAACATAAACCAATTGTCACCCTGGCTCAAAATATCGGACCCAATACTTCCTGGTTGTTGAGTGACAAGAAATGCACCAAGGCCATACTTCCGTCCTTCCTTGACCCACTCAACAAAAGGCTCCGAAGATGAGTTGTGACTACCAAGAACAGATTGTGCCTCTTCGATTACCGCAATCGTTGGGATTGCTTTCGAATCCGCTTTTGTGAACTCCATCTGATTGTGTTGAAAGATGCGTCTTAAAACTAAACCAGCTAGAATCAGTGAAGGTCCGCCTCGCATTTGCGATATATCTACTATACACAACTTACCATCGGATAAGCATTCCAAAAGCTTTGCCATTAACTGACTAGATGGATCATGCAGCATAGAAACAATAGCTGACATGTTTGATCTTGCCGCAAACAGCTCTGCGTCTTGGCCTGTTTCAAGATTCATTAATGATCTTATAATGTCTGGGTCTGCTGAGTTCTTATGTTCATGGATTATGTCGACTAATTGACTCCAGTTTCTTGGAGATAAGCCTCTGAGTTTTCTGACGTTTTGTTGATCTTGTTTCTCCGGTGACAACGCAATAGATATGACATCTGAAGGATTTAGTTCCCGGATATCTAGCTTGACTTTGCCTATTGAAAATGAAGCATAAAAATTGCTCGGAGCTTCTCTAGAAGTAAAAACTACTATTTGATTCTGAAGGTCAGGTACATCACATAGACCTGGACGACCTTGATCATCCGGCCAGAAATATTCTCCATCAGGGTCAAATATTACAGTGCCAACAGGTACTTCCTTACCTCCACGCTTGTTGGTGGTCGGTGTCTTTGAGTACAAGTTTTTGAATAAAAGTTTGTTAAGGTTTGATTTCCCATAACCGGCCCTAGCAAAAACTAGAGTCCTCCTTGATACCAAATTATGTATATCAAATTTTACCGTTATATTCGGATCCATTTTTTGATGCCAAGGTTCTAACGACGCTCGTGCATCATTTCCACAGTAGACATATTCCCCTAAAGCGAAGTGTCCGATATCAGCGCCATCTTTTTTGGCTCCACATATATGCTCTAGCACTTCATCAGATAAAAATGAAACTGGGCTACCAACATGAGGAAGCCGACGATGGCTAGGCGCAAAAATAAAATTATTGTTATCTATTCTTACGACACCAAGAACCCTAATATCAACGCGATATTTCAAATAGTTTTCGCGTAGATGATCAGGAATGACTCTTTCATCTTCAACTGCTCTAATACTATATTGCTCTCCAGCATGGCTCGTAAGTTTACCATCAGCCGATAGTGAACAAATTCTACCTAAAACAGCCTCCTGTGGATTCTCTAACTGAACGAGTAAGAACTGGCCATGCATTGGTATGTTATGTAACTTTTCTTTGTATGGCAGGACAATATCCGCATGAAACTCCATACCTCCATTACTGAATCCGCGAAAAACACCAGCTCTTTGATCCTTAGGGAATAATTCCATCTTTACCTCTAGAAATTTTAAGAATAACGAATAGCGCTTGGATCTTTCGCCTGTAATGCAAGCTCATCCATTATTGACCCATCAGCTTTCAAGCTATTTCTAATTGTATTTAAAATAGAGTCCTGAATGATATCTAAATCAAATCCAACGATTGCCGCATTTTCGTGCGCTTTTTGCAGACTTTGCGGATAAAATGGCACTGGAAAACCTTCAATTGCGTCAGCCAGTAGATACCCAAAAATTTTGTGTTCTTCACTGGATTGTGACTCTAATAAATCTACAGCCCATACGGGGTCATGAGGATTTTTCCCGAACTTCACGAAGTACATTGTTCCTCCTACAAAATTCTCGCCATCTGCACCGCCCATAAACGACTCACTCCATTGATATGCTCTTTCTTTCATATTATCGGGGACTTTTGAATAACAGGCGTAAGGGGGTCTCATTGCTCCTTCCAACGCCATAGCTAATGAGTAGCACTGTAATACCTTCGTATGTTTAGCTAGGCCTACCAGGTATATCTTTCTTTTATTTTTCTTATAATTCTTGTTGATGCCCGCTTCTATAAGTTCGATAAACTTACCAAAGAGCCCTTTAGAGAACATTTTTGAACGAATAAAGCCATCAAAGATGATTAATGTATCGGTGCCATAATCTTTTTCAAATAGTGTTAGCAGTACAGCCCATTCAGTAATTTCTCTATAAACCTGTATCCAACTCTCTGAGCGTTGATCGGCGCTTTTCTTAAAAACTGGAGATAACTCCTTAATATGAGTAAGTCCTAACTTTAAAGTTAACTGCCATAGCGCTGAATTTTCGTTAGCATGTTTTCTATTAAGATAATCCAAATCGGAGTTTGGAGTCAGAGCTTCAAGGCAATACTGATTATGACTAGAATCAACAACTCTAATAAGTTGGACCATAAAGGGATCATATGAAACTTGGTTGTTGCCGCCGTCAGTTCCTACGAGTGATATTGACGTAGTTGATTGAGGCCTAATCTGACGAGTGTCACTTTTGAGTTTTGCTGTTTCCGCTCTTAGTACTGATAGAAGAGGCAGATCGCTGTTAATTGCTTCTGAAATTTCTTTGTCCAGTTGAATCAAGTTGTCCGGCTCAAGCATTAGGTGCCTCATGCGTATTTAATGGCTGCTTCAATACGGCTACAACTATACAGCGCTAATATTTTTTAAAAAAGTACCTTTTTTGATAAGTTTTTTGAGAGAGAACTGGTTAATTTGTGACTTTATTTTAAGTTTTCCGTGTGGATATGTTTTAAAGTAGACACCAAAAACGTACGGTAATCGTCAAGTGTCAGTAGCTACTTTTCTACCTGATATAAACTGAAAGATGTGTAAATGCTATTTACTTTCAATGATTTGTGATTTTTTCATCAGTAATTACGCAGGTTGTCAGAAATACTTGTTGAAGTAAGGAGCCATATTGAGAATCACATCAACACATTTATCCCATTGGTCAGATGAACGTCGCTCCCAGGAGTTCCTGCCAATCCTCGTGCGGCGCGTGATCTCTGCGACATCGAAGATAAACGCGATCACTATGCCTGGCGGTGATTCTGTGAATTTACCCGGTTGGGATGGCCTTATTTCCGTTCAATCTGGGAATCCATGGGTTCCGGATGGACTGAGCTATTGGGAGATGGGAACCTCAAAAGACCCTACTGCAAAAGCACAAAGCGATTATGCAAAAAGAACTCAACAGCTGCAGCCAGAGCAAAGAGCCGTTGCTGCTTTTGTTTTTATTACTCCCAGACGCTGGGCTGGTAAAGATAGCTGGTTATCAAAAGTCCGCTCTGAAAATAAATGGGCCCGGGTACTAGCGTGGGATGCCGACGATTTAGAGGCTTGGCTTGAAAGTTCTGCAACAACCTCATTGTGGTTTGGTGCTCAGATTGGCATTAATGGATACGGCGTCGTTGCAATCGAGCAATATTGGTCAGATTGGCAAGGCCAATCTTATCCAGCCATAACTTACCAAACTTTAGTTACAGGAAGAGAGCAATCTGATTTGGCATTAAGAAATGCCTTGGATAAAAGGGCGTCCATTGTAGCTGTTGTGGCCGACAGTCAATCAGAGGCCGTAGCATTTGTCTGCGGTGCATTATTGGAACATGGCTATTCTAAAGTCGCAGCTTGCGTTACCAGCGAAGAGGGATGGCAATTCATTGATTCAAATTCATGTTTACTTACTACGAAGTGCTTCATCATTCGAAGTATGGTACGCCAAATCTATATACAGAACTGGTGACAAATCCTGACTTCTTTATGGAGCTGGTTTGCCTGGTGTACAAGCCGGCTAACTCAGAAAGAGAGCCACTGCCAGAGCAAATGCTTGGTGTTGCTAGAACAGCAAGCTCTGTTTTGTATAATCTGAAGGTTACCCCGAGAATGGATTCTTCTGGCTTGACCGATGAGGACAAGTTTTATCGCTGGGTTAGTGACGTGCGAAGAATGGCTCATGACCATGATAGACAAGAGATTACAGATCATCTTATCGGAAAAATGTTTGCAGACTGGCCATGTAAAAAAAGTTTAGCCATGTGGCCTGAACCGGCTATATCCGCTCTTTTAGAGCAAGATGATGCTGAAGAAATTAGGGCTGGGTTTTCTTTGGGGGTAAGGAATTCAAGAGGGATGACCAGCCGAATGCCGTGCGATGGGGGAAACCAAGAGCGTAGTGTTGCCCAAAAATTTAGGGAGTACGCAGCTTACTGGGACGTCACTCACCCCACAGTAGCCGCGCTGATTTATGAGATCGCTCGTTACTACGAGTTTGATGCCAAACGCATGGATGAAGACGGTTTGTGGAACCAAGAGGCCTAAGCGTTCCATCATCCTTTTGTGCTTAGCTCTGTTACGTTGTAGTGGTCTCTGTAGTAAGACCGGACTTTGTGTAAGTTGAGCGAATTTTAAGGAAATCAGTTATGAAGAGTAAACCTTTTACCCGTCCTACGGTGGTAGCAGCAATCGAATTTCTTGGGCAAAAACTCACGCAAGCAAACTTCGATATGTTAATTGTTCGAATGGGGTTTGACGACCAAATTCCTTTAGGGCCATCAAAGAGTGTGTCGGCTAAACGAGCATTGTTAGCACATATCTTAAATCGCAATGCAACAGTAGTGATCGAAACATTGAATGGCTCTATGACCTTAGCAGAGGCTGCGGTCCGCGAAGCTGTGAGGGAAACGGTCCCGGAGAGTGCATGTGCAGAGCAACTAGCGTTTCTTAGAGGACTAGCCCTTGACGGGTATATCGTATATTGGGATGAAGAAACAAGAATGCCCATGCTACGGGCGGCTCTGCCCGACGAGGTTGATCTTCCAGCAGCAGATGATGAGGTACATCTTCTTTTAAAGCAGTTCGGTTTTTTTGTATCGTTAGGACATTTGGACCAGGCAATAGAAGCCCACACCCGGGGAGATTGGGCTGCAGCAAATAGCCAAATGCGGACATTTTTGGAAGGCTTACTCAATGAGATTGCACAGCACATTGATCCGCAAAAAACTGCCGGGTTGTCGTCTAGTGAAAACTGCCGAAGCTTACTCGCAGAACGGGGATTCTTGTCTGTAAGCAGGAATGAATGGACAAGCGATGGAAAGAACTTTCTAAACGGCTTATTCAAAATGCTACATACTGATGGTTCTCACCCCGGTTTGTCTGATGAAGACCACTGCACCTTTAGGTTACATATTGCGTTAGTTACCGGTCGGAATTTACTGCGACGTCTTAACAATGGCAAATGAGAATGACAATTTAGTTGATTGGGATGGAGCGTAAAAAACATGGTAAGCTTAAATTTCGTTAATTTTCTGGATTTGAGGTGGTGCAATGAACTATCAAGTAAAGCTTGGCGAAAATAACGAAATTCCTTTGCCTGACGACCTCTGTAGCGAGCTTGATATCAAGATTGGTGATATTTTGTTTTGTGAAGCTGTTGAAAACTCGTCAAAACTTGTAATGACTAAACACAGTAACCAAACACTCAGTGATGCTGATATAGCTTCTGCTGGAAATTTGACACGCGTTATATCCCTCCCTTCCTCCAAATAGTGCTTCATGTTTAAATCTATTTTGTCACTGAGTCCGTTAGGACACTTTTCGTGCCAAAGTCTCATTTCAAAATTATTTTGTCATTTTCCAGATTTTCAAATTCAAATAATCAACTATAAAGGTAGTTTTGCTTTACAACTATTTTGTCATCAAACATTTATGAGGCGGTAAAGGGGTGAAATGATCGTCCCTTGTCTCTTAGTTAACTAAGTAGTGCGTTCGTCCTGTTAAGTAATAACAAAATAGTTGCAGAGTAAAGGCTTTCAGTTACTCTGATTAAAGAGCCCTCAGGGTTTTTTTCCGGAAACGTCTTGTGGCTATTGGATTGGCTGTATACCTAGATGGAGTTAGGACGTATGAGGCACGATGCCCGCTTTCGCATAAGGCTTCCTCTAAGGTGGCTTTCAGCTTTTCTGGTTGTTAGCTTTGTTCTTTTTTCTATCGCCATATTCATTTATATCAGCCTTAACGGACTTCAACGCCTCACAGAAGAGCGTGCGGTAGCTACTTTCACCGCGCTGGCTGAGCAAGATGTTCAGAAAATTCAGCAGCTTTTGGGTAGTGCAACAACTATCGTGCAAGGCAATGCACGGCTTCCGGCACATATTCTGCTTAACGGCGAACAGTTAAATATTGCCCTATTAACTGAAAGATTAATCGCAGACCTGCGTTCCAAACCTGGTCTTCATGGTGCCTTCATTGGTATGGCTAACGGAGAATCCTTGCGTGTTCTGGCAATACGCAAGGATCCGGTTAAAGAAGCTGCTCTGGGGGCACCCACCGGTACTTTCTGGGCAGTACAATATATCCCGGCAGCGGTAGATGGCGCTGCAAATTCCCGTTGGCAGTTCTGGACTGAATTCAGAGAAACAGTAACTTATAGCCCTCTTGGTACGGATTACTCTGCTATAGAGCGTCCTTGGTGGCAAAGAGCCTGGAAGCAGGCAGGCCTTCAGGTTGCCGGGCCATATTTCTTTCTTGAAATGCAAGCACTTGGAATGACATTGTCCCAAAATCTGGCTCATGGCGATGGTGTGATCGGCATGGCTGTTTCACTGCAGTCTATTAATGATACGTTACAAGCCTCGCTGCATAATCATCAGGGAGGGATCGTTGTTATAGACAGCGAAGGTCGTGCAGTGGGCTCTTACGCCAGCCATGATTATCTGCAACCTGCTCTGGCTTCTCTTGAGCAGGTTTCTGCTTCAGATAATCCCTTTTATGCAGCAGCAACAAAGTTGTCTACTCCTGACTCCTCTGAACTCGTGATGACCAAAGAAGGGCCGTTTGTTTATGTGCGGCGTGATGTTAGCCTTGTTGATACAACAACCTTGCATGTAGTGGCTTTTTCTCCGGTAGAGGCTTATGCCGGGCCATTATATGAAGCGCGTGGTCAATTACTCGGTTTTAGTGCTGTGCTGCTGATACTCATGGTGCCTATGGCATTCTGGGCCGGTCGCAGGTTAACACGGCCTATAGAGGCTTTAATCGCAGAGTCTGTCCGCATGCAGGCTATGGATTTTAGTGACGGAGAACAAGTGCGCTCCCATATTGCTGAAGTAGATACGCTTGGACAGACACACCAGCTGATGAAAACCGCGGTACGTGAACGTACAGAATCTTTAAATCAGGCACTAAGCAAGCTGAAATATCTGGCAGATGCGGGTATTCAGTTAGCGACCGAGCATCAGGAAAAACCATTAATATACAAGGCAGTAAACTACGCTGTACCATTACTTGATGCTCAGGCAGGCCAGTACTGGCATTTTGATGAAGCGCAGGGATTCAGGCTTATAGCCAGCACAGGGCTGCCTCATAATAATGGCAAAATAGCACACAAGATTGATCTTTCCCTGAATGATCCCTGTAATGAGGTAATGCGTTTGCGCACTGCGGTACGTCTGAATGCTGCAAACATGCATCAGCTGGATATGTCATTGCAACATCGCTTACTGGGCCAGCTTCCTGCAAGCTTGCTGGCAGTTCCTGTTATGCAAAGAGAGCAATTTTCAGGTGTGCTGCTATTGTGCAATTCCACAGATTTGAAAGGTCAGGTCACCGAATTCACAGAAACCCAGGAACGTTATGCCACGACACTCGCTGCCCAGACAGCAGTAACGCTGCAAAACATAGCGCTGCAAAAGGCACAGGCCGCAATGATGGATGCATTAATTAAGATGATTGCCGGAGCCATAGACGCTAAAAGTCCTTATACCGGCGGCCATTGTAATCGTGTTCCTGAACTGGCACTGCTGTTATTGGATGCGGCTAACAAACAGACTCAGGGGCCTTTTGCTGATTTTAATCTGGAAAATGAAGACGAATTACGCGAGTTTCGTATTGGTGCCTGGTTACATGACTGTGGCAAAGTGACGACACCGGAATATGTAGTAGATAAAGCAACAAAACTGGAGATTATCTATAACCGTATTCATGAAATCCGGATGCGGTTTGAAGTGTTACTACGTGATGCTGACATTGAACGGTTACGTGCGGTAGCAAATGGGGCTGATGCAGAAGCTGAAAATCAGCGTTATAACGAAAAGCTTCTTCAGTTACAGGATGATTTTGCTTTTATTGCCTCCTGCAATATCGGGGGAGAGTTTATGGCTGATAAAGATATTGCACGGCTACAGGCGATAAGCAAACAAACCTGGTGGCGTCATTTTAATGACCGGCTAGGTTTGTCTCACCCAGAGCTTAACCAAATCCAGCATATACCAGAACAGCCGTTGCCCGCGTGTGAACAATTACTGGCTGATAAAGCAGAGCATATCATCCCCAGAACGCAGATAGAACGTTACGATGAAAGATATGGTTTTCGGATTGATATTCCAGACAATCTGTATAACTTCGGGGAATTGTATAATCTTTCTATTCAGCGTGGAACGCTTAGCCCGGAAGAACGCTTTAAAATCAACGAACACATTATGCAAACTATCGTAATGTTAGAGCAACTACCATTGCCGGACTCGTTGAAACGCGTACCAGAGTATGCTGGTACACATCATGAAACCATGATTGGTACCGGGTACCCAAGAAGGTTAAAAAGCGACCAGCTATCAGTGCCTGCCCGTATTATGGCGGTTGCTGATATATTTGAGGCACTTACTGCTTCTGACCGTCCTTATAAGAAAGCCAAGTCATTGTCTGAAGCCGTAAAAATTTTGTTCCTTTTCAAACAAGATGGGCATATTGATCCAGACCTGTTTGAACTATTTTTAAAATCGGGCGTTTACCTTGAATATGCGCATCGATATCTGGATGACTCGCAGATTGATGAAGTTGATGTGAATAGTTATTTAACATAGCTTTTCTGTCACATAGCCCTGCACTGGGGCAAAGCTATGCGAACAGATATGGGTTTGCCATTGTCCGCTGTAGATTAGCGAGCCAGCTCTTTCCGGATAATTTCTGCGCCTGCACTCAACGCATTTAGCTTACCTCTGGCAACCTGGCGGGATAAAGGCGCCATACCGCAGTTGGTCGAAGGATAAAGCTTGTCTGCATCTACAAACTGCAGTGCTTTTCGTAGGGTACTGGCGACTTCTTCTGGTGTTTCAATGATGTTGCTTGCTACATCAATGGCACCCACCATCACTTTTTTACCACGGATAAGCTCAATCAGATCCATTGGCACACGAGAGTTGTGGCATTCCAGTGAGATGATGTCGAGCTTGGATTTTTGCAGTTTGGGAAACGCTTGTTCATATTGCCGCCACTCTGAACCCAGTGTTTTTTTCCAGTCTGTATTGGCTTTGATGCCGTAACCGTAGCAGATATGTACCGCTGTTTCGCATTTAAGACCTTCGAGAGCGCGCTCTAAGGCGGCAACACCCCAATCATTCACTTCATCA
>CAZXTH010000007.1:18148-24693 GCA_964643585.1 uncultured Pseudoalteromonadaceae bacterium | reverse complement strand
CCAGTTTATTGGAAATCTCATCAATGTCATGGTCTTAAATTTGGGGGAAAGGTCAACTGATCAATGTTGCTAAGTTAGCAACTGATTACAGATTATGTTTCTATTTTAGAGTGGTTAATGCACTTTAAGAATTATTAAAGTGCAAGAAGCTAGTTTTGACGAATTCTATCAGTGCCTGTGAAAGAGTTAACCAGTCATATAAAAAGGCATCAACGGTAGAGAAATCGTTGATGCCTTTTTCAGATCCAAGCCCAAACACGTTACCAGCGCAGAACAGTCTAGAAACCTAGAACACATTCTTTGGCAAGTTGTTCTGCTTCCTTGGCTGTGCGAATGAAACTAATTTTGTCATTCTGAATCTTTGTTTTGACTCTCAAATATATTTCAAAGCTCTCAAGCGTTTCTCCTGCACTCTTGAGTTCATGCTCGACAATAGCTTTAGCAGCCTGGTCGCCGTACTTTTTCACCATCTGTGCATAGGCATTATTTTCTAAAGCCTCTCCAGCTGTACCCGAGACATTTTTTACTACACTTGCTAACATACATTTCTCCTGAAGTGGAAAATGGTTATGAACCACATTTTCATTCGAGCCACCGAACAAGCCCGTAAAAAACAAGCCCAACTAAAGCCATAGGCGCCGCAGCTGTGATTATCGCCCCTGTAGCCATCCCCCCTCCGACAGCTCCTCCGATTGAGGCCATTCCTGACGCAATCGCTGCGCCACCTGCTGTTCCAGATGTTCCAGCTAACCCCGCCAAGGCTGCACCGGCAGTTCCAGACGTAGCTGACATTATGGCTGCACCTGAAGCACCTACTACTGTTGAAGTTGTTGTCCCTGCGACCAAAGTAGTTGCTGCGCCTCCAACCAAACCAACTTTAGTTGACCGTTTTACACTTTCTGACATTCTGCATCTCCTAACTGTTATCGACAAAATCAATCGACATACCAATTTTTACTGCAGTTTTGGGTATTGTCAATATGGATTTAATCTGCTTGAATTTGCCTTATTGTGATTTCTGGGTAATGTTTTTTGTTGTTATTTATTTTATGATTACCCAGATATAGGTGTTAAATATAAATATAGAAAAAATATCCATTCATAAAAACAATTGGGTATACTTTGAAAATCAATTTGTTCGGAAGCGAACCTAAGCTAGGTATCAAAAAGTGTCAGAAAAAATTAATAGTGATGTTCTTCGCTCGTTATTGGGGAATAAAATTCACGATACCCTCCGTCGTACTACTGATATTCAGAGATACCTCTGGGAGCAGATCTTGGCCGTCTGCCTGTATTCTCGAGGAGCATTGATAGGAGAAGTACACTACAATCACAGGACAGAAGAGAGTCCGCAGGATTTTTACAATCGCATAAAATTAGTTCACTGTTTAGTCGAATTAACAGGGAAAAACTCAACACACCAAGACACAACTCTGCAGATGCTAAATGAAGGCGCTAGCAGCTATGAAATTGCTGAGATTTTAAAGCAATTAAACCTGAAGCATATAATTAACGACATGGAAAAGCTGAATATCGCGTTTCCAAGATCACATTTGGCACATTATTACACTTACTGGCAAATGTATCTTTCTTTGGTAAATCCGATCGGTATCTTTCAACAGTTATTGAAAATCAGTTTCACCGAAGATGATCTATCTATACTCGCCGCTAATTTTTTTAGAAATGAAAAAAACATATATCAATTCGAAAGAAACCTGAATTTTCAGGAAAGGCTTAATGAAAAACTAGGTGATATGTATATAAAACATGAAAAAAAAATGCATTGCTTCGCAAAAGAGTTATCATCACATTTGGATGATTTTATTCTGTCATATATAGGTGATTTAACAGAAAACATAATGCCGAGCAGCCCATCCACCGATATAAACGAATCGATTTACAATTTTTCTAAACATGTCGCAATAAATAGCGATCGTGATAACATTAAAATTGAATTAAAAAAGAACTATATAACTTCCTTAGAAAATATAGGACAGTACGATTCGTTAATTGAGTCAATTAGAGAGAGCATTTTGCAGGAAACAGTTGGTCGAGGCACGACTAAAGACAGTACCCCAAAAACAATACCTGAACACCATAAAATAATCCAAATTTCTGATTGGCAAAAAAATCACTCGATGGGCATAGTAAAAAGACTGGATCAGTGCCCAAGAATAGTAGCGAGTATTATAAATTTTGACCTAATTCATGAATTGGGTATTTTTGATGAAAAAATATGCAAAAAGTTTAGTAGGTACTTAAGCAGTAATAAATCAAGAAACGGTATTGTACAAGAGATAGCAAAAATTTTCCGATATTTTTTATACTTTAGCTACCTACCAGGTGAAACAATAAATGACATCCAATCAGATTATGACGATATATTTCAGTGCAAAAAAAATCTAACGCATGAGCAGCTAAATCCAGAGAAAATTCTGCCTAGTAGGTTAATGGCAAGTTGGGCAAGTGATAATTTGAAAAAAACAACTGAAATGTATAAGAAAATTCCTAAAAGCATCTTCAAAGATTCGAAAAGCATTATCGAAATGCAGATTAAAAACAGTCAACGAGATCCCAATGCAAATTTTCCCTTGAAAACTCAAGTTCCATTGCCATTTTGGGTGAAATTTTAAACAATAAAAGGATGATCTAAATCGATCAGAGTCGATACTTATTAATTCTGCACTTTAATCTGTATTAAAGGGCTGCTCAGGAATTAGATATAATATAAATTTTTCTTTTGTTCGGAGTTGAGTACATGGCGTTGGAAGCTGGCGGCTATGCGGAGAAAATGGGAAATCGCTATGAAGCGAGTTGGATCGCATATCAGCTTCTGAGGCTGCTGGATGAAAAAATTCTTTCTGTAACTGTTGAGCCTCTCGGTGATGATGAAGCGGGAACTGACTTGATTATAGAGAACAAAAATGCAAGTCTGGAGCATCATCAATGTAAAGCCGGTGCGGGAAATACTGAATCTTGGTCAATTAATCGATTAGCTGAAAAAGGCATCATTAAGCACGCAGCCAAACAAATATTTAGAGGACGTGAGTTTCAGGTAGTGTCTCCACTAGCATCAAAGCAGCTGTCCGATTTACACGATACTGCGATGAACAGTCCTTCCAATATAGATCAATTCTACCAGTATCAAATTGAAAAAAGTAAAGAACGAACGAAAGCTTTTAATGCTCTTTGCAAGCACCTTGAACTGAAAACTTCAAATTCAACTGATTTAGGTAAGGCAAGAAACTTCTTAAAAGGATTTTTGGTTACCCAATATGTAATTGACAGGTTCTCGGAAGAACGGCTCAACGATATTGCGAGTAGATTATTTGCCGGTGAGCCAAAAAAGCTAGTGAGCTTTTTGAGGCATTATGCAGACAATCAAAACAAATTGCGGACAAGAATCACATCCGCCCAACTAATTTATGATTTAAAAGAAGTAGGGTTTGAGCCAAAACTGCACTTAGGTGATGGAAGAGTTGTATCAGTTCTTAGAACCCTAAACATGAATTTTGAGGAGTCCATAACACCCTATCTGATATCAGACGCTGTAATACCTCGACCTGAATTAAGTGAGATCCTCGAATCTACCGACCTAAATGCAGTTACGTTGCTAATGGCAGAAGCAGGAATGGGCAAGAGTGCACTGCTGTTCGAGCTTTATAAAAAGCTCGAATCAACTGACAATGTGGTTCTGGCTATTAGACTGGATAGAGTAAAGTTAGAACATAGTGCTGATGCCTTGGGTAAATCTCTGGGGTTTGCGTTTTCTCCTGTGCATACATTAGCAAAGTATGCTGGTGACAAAAAAATAGTACTGATATTCGACCAATTGGATGCGATTCGCTGGACAGCCGCTCATTCAGATAATGCGCTTTTTGTATGCAAGGAGTTAGTTAGACACGTTCTCGACTTGCGAAGAGAAGGGATTAATATTTGTATAGTATTTTCCTCCAGAGATTTTGATATTAGCGAAGATGTTGCTCTAAATTCCTGGCTCAATTCTATCGGCAATGAGTTAAGCAAAGTTAGCATTTCGAAACTACCAGATTCGGCTGTTGCTGATTTGGTAAACCGATACGAGAATTTCAGCACATTACCTGAAAGCAAAAAACAAACATTAAAGATACCTTTGTGGTTGAGCATATATTTATCAATTGCGAAATCCAGCGGGACAGCCCCTGACTTCACAAATAAATTGGAGTTAGTAAAACGTTATTGGGGGGACAGAATAGCAGAAGCTGGCAGGGTAGTTGATGAGCATCAGGTGCAGCAACTCATAAGCGAATTGCTCCAGTTGATGATGAAAAAGTCTAGATTCTCCATCGCTGAAAGTTCACTAAATAACGTTTCTCTTCCTGCATTACAAGCCCTAAAGTCTGTAGGTTTGCTAACGAGCCAGAATAAGCAGATTAGCTTTAGACATCAGGCTCTTTTTGACTATCAAGTTGGCATTAGATTGTTCAAAGCTGCAATAGATTCTCAGCAGACGTTACTTGAGGAAATTGGTGACTTTTCACAGCAGACGCTCACTCGGCGTGAACATTTAAAATACGCATTAAGTATGCTGCTTGCGGACAGCCAAAAAGCCTACAGCGATATCGCATTGTTGCTTCTGCAAAGTAAAAACATACGGTTCCACTTAAAATACCTAGTGTTTAACTCGTTAAAAGAACTAAAACCGCTGAAGAATCCAGGTAAGAAACTAATTGACGAGATTGTGAATTCTACCGCCTTGTTATCGTATTTCACTTCCATCACGTGTTTTGGTAACTCTGAAGTTGTTCGATATCTGGCCGATAAGGGGCTTCTACATTATTGGTTAACAACATCGGACGATGACTTCATTGGAAAACTAATAAGGATCATGCAGTCTGTTGCTGATGAAGATCCGGAAATAGTACTTGAGATAATTCAACCATTTATCGGTAAATCAGAGGTCTGGAACAAAAACGCTTATGGAGCTTTGTGCTGGAATATCGAAATGGATTCAGATGACATGTTTGTCACCCGTAAACAGCTATTAAGCTTGGGTTGTAATGCTGGTTTTATCAATTGGAAAACTCTGGCAAACCAAAAACCAGAGAGAGCATTAGATCTGCTGGAAATGCTACTGGAACGCTATAGAGAAGTGTTAGGAACTTCAAGATATCTATCTGATACAGAAATAACAAAGATAGCGGAGCGAGACACTTTCTCTGAATCTGATCTTGAAGGGCTTGAAAAAGTAGCAGATAAAATCCCGCAACAGGCACTTGCCCGACTTCTAGCTAAAATTGACTCAGTAGTCAGAACTTTGGATGAAGATACCTCCCAGCAAACTTGGATTTATAAAGGCAGGCATTCTCACTATGACGCACCAGAGAGCATCACTCACTGTGTATTTACAATCATCGAAAGCGCAGGAGTAAGGCTGAATGAACAGATAGAGGCGCTTAAAGAAACTCTTAACCCCTATATGAATTCAACCAGTTCAGTAATTGACCATCTGTTGGCTAAATTGTTGGTAAACTACCCTATAAGTGAAGCTGACACCGTTATTAAGTGGCTGCTCAATATGCCTCAAAAAAAGTTAAGTTGTGGTAATGCTTATGTAGAACCGGAATGGAAACTTCCCGGTGTTCTTATTGATAAATTTTCACCTCATTGCTCTGATAAGTTATTTGAGCAGCTTGAAGAAACGATATATAGCTTTTTCTCTGTCAAACTGGCTGAGAAATACAAATGGCGACTTGAAGCCAGAAGAAGTGGAGTGTATTACTCATACTGGGGAGAATTGCAGCACTTTCTACTACCAACTCTTGCAAAAAATAGAGTGTCAGCCAAGTCACAGCAATTAATTAAAGTTCTTGATAGAAAATTTGCTAAATATACCGACAGCGATTTTTGTTATGCCACTAGCTATAGTGGTGGTGTAGTCACATCACCTCTGCCCCTTGGCAACCTATTATCAGACGCTTCATGGAGGAAAATAATACTTTCTCCTCAAGAACGCAGTAACAGAAGAACATGGAGACAAGTTGGAAAAGATGTCGTTCAAGAATCAAGTGTTGAACAGTTTGCGCGCAGCCTTGAATATGCCATTGTCAACCAACCTGAAAGGTTTGCTTGTTTTGTACTGACCCTCCCCAAAGGCATAGAATCCGAATATATAAAATGGATTTACTATGGACTTGCCAATAAAGATAAAAACAAAGTACATGAATCTTACCGGGAAGAATGGAAGCGATGCCCGACGCATCTGTTAGAGCAGGTTATCAGCCACTTTGGAACTGAAGGTTTTGAATATCAAGTTGTGAGGATATATCAGTGTCGGATTGCTGATCCAGGATGGTCGGAAAACTCCATTACCTCTCTAATCAATATTGCAAAATATGCCAAAGACCCGGAACCGGGAAGACTCAATGTTAAAATGTCAGGTACAGAAGAAGAGCCAAGCTTAACAGATGTCCGTTCCTTAGCTAGCAATGCTATAAACTGTTGTAGAGGCGTAGCCTACAGTGCTATCGGGGCTCTGTATTGGAAAAGCGAGAAGTATGCGAATC
>CAZXTH010000007.1:0-18138 GCA_964643585.1 uncultured Pseudoalteromonadaceae bacterium | reverse complement strand
AATCAATTGGCATCATCTTTAGATGATGCCATCAGAGATCCTCACCCAGCAGTTAACTATTCAGCATTGAATTTATTGTTGCCATTATTCAATTACAATAGGAAGTTTTCTCATCAGAAATTTTTGGAACTCTGCGGAAAAGATATTCGAATGACATGTGCAGATGGCAGCCACTACTTCTTTAATGACGGATTTACAGAAGATGGTGGATTTAGGGAGGACTACATCAAGCTTGTTCCCAGGATGATGGCTTCTGAATTTCATGATGTTTTAAAAGAGGCCGGCAAGCAAATAATTGCTCGTTGGTTTTTCTATGGTCTGTTTGATAGCGAAATAGAAAATTTCAGTAACTGGAAATTATCAATACGCAGTGGTGCCTGTAGTGTGGTTGATAAGTTTCTAGGTGAGAGTAGATATAATAATAACATTATTAAATTACTCCCTATATATCGAACACTTACTAATGATAGTGACAAGAAGATCTTGGAGAAAATAGGACGTAGTGTAAATAGTGAAAACTTCTGGAATAGATTAGATGCTAAGCTCTTTATCAATGCTCTTTTCCACTCAGAGGCTGCCCTTTACAGCCTATGGCAAATTTTTCATTATATGGATGAGAACTGCGAACGAATATTAGATTACTCGGAAAATCTACTTGTGCTGATTAAAAATATTGTTAACTCGACTGTAGAAAATAAGAATCAGAGACACTTGAGTCTGAGGGAATCAGATTTGGTTAAAGTTTTACAGCGACTTTATGAAGAAGCCTCTGATGACGAGAATAACGATGCCATAAATCAGTGTCTTGATATTTGGGATTACCTATTAAAAGCCGGAGTGTATTCCGCCATGAGCGCTACTGAAAAATTAGATAACGGTATGCTGCATTAAAGTGTGTGATGAAGTCTGAGCTAGTACAGTCTAAGAAAGTCTGGTCAATTCACCGCGCCCTTCGCTCGCATTTACTCTGCTCAGTTGAACTATGAATTAAAAGGGGCTTTTTGAGTAGCCCCGAAATTCTGTCAGGTAAATGTTAATCAAACATCATGTTATGAATATATTCATTGGCACGTTTCCTAACAAGATCCATCGGTGGATTTTTTGAGACTTTAATTCTTTTATTGAATGACCACTTAAAAAAATCTTTGGCTAGTGATTCTGGTATCAGCGCTGTACCTTTCCACTTGTGTCTCCAACAGATGATTTCCTTGTCAGATTCCACTACGTAGATTGGATGCTCATAGAGTTGCCGTAACTGCGTTACCGTAGGCTTTGCAACTAATGCTCTAGGTGCGCGTACTTCTCTCCCGTTAGAATCCCATCCTATCCAAGAGCTGTAGTAGCCAATTTCATCGTTATCAAACGCCCAAAATTCATAGTAGCTGGAATCAATACTTGGCATCCGTATTGAGCAAATATTCCGCATAAGCTTTAACGAGACATTTAGAAGCTGTTCGGATGGCATACCCGCTAGAGAGTCTTTCAGGTGATTGTAACTTTGGAATCCAAGCTGCTTGCTGTAAAACTCAAGTAACTTGCAGTGACTAGTTTTTCTGACTTTGTCTGAATTGGCTAAGCCCTTGACGCTGTCAATAACATCTTGATATGCAAACATTGTGTAATCCTCACATTGAGTCAACCAACAAGTTTATAAAAACTCGTTTTTAGCATGCCGCTTGCACTTGCTGACAAAGGTTACATTGTTTGATTTGAACGTTTAAGATTTTTCCCAGAGCGGCAGGGTGGAAATCAGGAACCGTCCTAAAATTTATCAATCTGCTTAACAGCCGTCAAGTCGTTACTAAAGGCAAATTTTATTACCTAGTGCGCTGGCCATTTAGTTTTATTCGGATTGTTTTCCGTTAGTCGTGACAACAAACTAGTTACAAACTGATGTAATCACTGGAGAATATGAATGGAATATGTTTGTTCACAAGAGGCAGAGAAGCTTGCTCGCTATATCAGAGATACTAGTAACTCATACTTGTCTAGTGTAGCCATAGACATGCGAGACAAATGGCTGGCTGAGAATGATATGGGGATACTGAATATGACCAATGAAGTTCGCCAAACCCTCGAAGATACTCTAATCTACTCATATTGAGTTATATGTACATCGTTTCGATAGCCACGCTTACGCTGCGATTTAAGATATTGAAAATATCTTGTTTAACCAAGCCAAGCATACGTGAATTTGCGAGCTACGTGCAAAAATAGATACATGCAATATTGGAAGTGATAGTTAAGTGTGTGCGTGGGCTAGCCGCAAACTAATCGATCAACTCTGGTAAGACGGCTATCGCTACGCTAAAACTGGTGTAATGCCGTCAGATTTCTATTAGCATAGTATTCAGCAGCACGAGTTATTCATCACACAAGATAGCATTAAAGGATATTCAGCGTTAATGTCATCTTTGGACCAAATAAGTGAATATCAACGGAATGGCTTATTACTTTGATAATAAAGCGAATGTTTAGGATTGGGAGATGAAGCAGGTGTTGTACTTCGCTCGTCTGTGTATGATTGTTGAATCTCCGAGAGAGCTATGACCAACGAGACCAATGAAATTATTGAGATGTCCAAAGCTACGCAGGAAGTAGCTAAGACGGCTTCAAAAGCAATAGAAGTTGCAGAAAAATTTGGCACTTTTATATCCAAATATATTGGCTGCCCTCTCGAACAAGCAGTGGGGATATTCGAAGATAAACTCAGATATATTCGCTGGGAAAGGCAAGAGCGTCTGTTTCTACGTGCGCAAGAATTCATGACACAAGAAGGGATTGTGCAGCCCTCAAGACCAATCCCACTAAAGTTTGCTCTACCTTTGTTTTCAGCTGCATCAATTGAAGAAGATAACGATTTGCAAGATGTATGGGCTAAGCTCCTAGTTAACTTCACAAATGAAACAAGTAATATAGAGCCTTCAAGGATGTATATTGACTTACTTGAACGACTTTCATCTCTTGAAATTTGGATTATCAGTAAGATTTATCTAAATAATTATGATGAGATACTCCACAATGGGGTGGCGACAAGAGAACTGCCAAATAATGTGATAATTACACCACCCAATCCAAGCACAGCAGTTCTTGAGGCAATGAATATCGAGCCAAGTGTGGGTGTGAAAATTGCTTTGGCTAATCTTGACAGGTTGGGCCTCATTTCGGTTAGCCGAACACTCGGAGGCGGACAGCATTTTGGGTCTTTGAATCCAACCTTTTTAGGTAATTTATTTTATGAAGCCTGTACTCTTCCAAGTGGAAAATGATTTATACGTGTTTTTTCATACGCAAATCAAACAGATAAAATGAATCAGCATGCTAATTCTATCGGCTGGTGAAATATTTGCACTTAAATTGTTTAGATGTACTAGTTCAGATTTGCTCTGACACCTCATATAGAAAATAGCCACTGTTTAAGCGGCTACTTCCCAATGCTCATCAACTTCTTGCAGTTTCAAACTAATATCCCTTGCAGCTTCTTGAGCCTCGCTATCGGCTAGTAAATCTAGGAAATAGCTTACCGGGTTATTTTTCTGCAGGCTTTCCATATACAGGGAGCGTAGTGCTGCATCTGTCGTACGCGGAATAGCGGATTCGTTTTTCTCATAGCGGGCGATGGTTTGCTCAGACACACCAAAACGCGCACCTAGCACTTTTTGTGATACATTCAGCTCAATGCGCAGGAAACGGAATGCTTCATGCGTCAGTGGTTTTGGACTGTCGACAATAGCTTGGGCAATAGCTTTGTGTAGGCCATTCATATCATCAATGCTGGTGTATTCTTCATCATCAATGGTTTCAACAGTAAAGCCGTTTACCAGATATACATGGGATAAACCGCTTTCGGTGTAATGGTACATGCTGCTTCTCCTAATCTATCCAAACAGTTACTAATACGGAACTTGGGTCTTTATGGTGATTTTTAAGTGCTACGGCTAGCTCAATTACTTTGCCGGCTGCCAATCCTTTTAAATTAAATTTCCAGTCACCATTAGGTTCAGGGTAAGGTCCTTCACGGAATACCGAATGCCTGCTTTTCAATAGGGTTAATATTTGCCCTGATGTCACACCTCGCTCTTGCATCCGCGTCTTAACATGCTGGCTCCAGCGAATACGGTGAGTGTGGTTCTCTGCCAAATTGTTAATAATTTTTCTGGCAGTCCCTTCGGTTAATGGAAACTCATCCACACCTTGAGGTTCATTTTTAGTTATTTTAAACCTATCAAGTTGATAGTTATCATTTTGATAGCTATTGGCTGTTTTGTCAACCATGCCCTATGTCACTGCCTGTTGAAGGCGCTCAGATGCATCCTCGCTGCTTATAATTTTTTTCCCATTCGATGTATCTTTTAGTTTTTCTTGCTCTGATCTTTTCCATTTTTTCAGGTGTGCTCCACTTTTTTACGATGGTTTCTTTCTGTGGTAGCGTAACGCCGGATAATTGTTGGCTATACATTTTAGGAATAACGTGACTATAGTGTCGTTCTATCATCTCTGTGCTTGTGCCGCATTGACGGGCCAGAACATCAATAGGCACTGTTTGGGCTACCAGTTCCCACGTAATATACGAATGGCGTAAAGAGTAAAGAGTTCTTTCTCCACGAGAAGAACGTTCCAAATTTGCCTGTTGTAAGGCGAGCTTAAAGTGGCGTCCAATTTCTTTGGTTGTGCTGCCATCCGGTAGCCTGAAAAGTAAGTCAGAAGCTTGTCTGTGAGGAAAGCGCTCTGTCATTCGCCAAATAGCTGTTTCCAGCGCTTTTTTGCAGACAATTTCTCGGGGGCCTGTATAGAGAGTTGTTTTACCCTTACGCACTGTAATAGAGAAGGTTGCAACATCGTCATGTCGGTGTATCTGGATATCACCTCAAGTGAGATTATCCATTTCTGTTCCCGGCCTCATTCCGGTATAGATAGCAAAATCGGCATAATCATATGTTAGTTCGCGTATCTCTTTTGTGATTTTCTTGCGACTGTTTTCTTCAAGGTCAATAAGGGCATCCTGTATTTTATCGTACTCTTCTGGGGTAAAGGCAGCCCTGCGAGATGCGGATTCGCCATCGGTTGATAGTGATGGTACTTGTACAGGTAATAGCCACTTATTGTGTAGCGCTTCTTTAAATACCATTTGCAGAGCGGCATTATGGGTGAGTATCGTTGATTTTGACGGCATTTTTCCCATTAGCTTGATACGCCATGTATCAAACTCCCGAAGCTTATCAGCATCAATTGAGGTGATATACGTTTTATCAAAAAATGGAATGTGGTAGCGCTTTAATGTGCCTATATAGTCACGGTATATCACTTTCCCTGTGCCAATCTGCAATGCTGATTCCATGGTCTGAATGACTTTTTCCGCAATATCCCGGAAGCGTTTACTGACGGTCAGCAAGTTATTATCTGCTTTAAACTGGTATTCCATGAATATCCTGTACGCAGCATGAATAGCCTTTTCTTTGTCGGTTTGTTTGGTTGCTTTTGCGTACCATTTCCCATTGAGAACGAAGCGGGTATACCACTTCTTGCTATTGTCCTGTAGGTAGATATACTGCTCATCGGACAGGTTGTAGCGATCTAATTGTTTACTCATAAGTGCACTGATCCCGAAAGCATGTCTATGCAAAGAATTTGAAAAGTGTCTATTTTTGATTCTAACTCATTGTAGGTAAATGACAATTATATAGACGAAGCTTTCAAAATCCGCCGTTAGTGATAACATGTCGGTTCGAGTCCGACCCTAGGCACCACACTTCTTGTGATTACTTTCTTTAGTGATAGCAATAAATTTAAACATAGTTATTCTGAATAAAACTAACTGGCATTGCCACATTGATAACGCCAGTTTTTGATTGGCATAGAGCGTTCCAAGGCTGGAATAATCTGTTTTAAAATTCGCTTTAGCATCTTATTCTGATAGTCCCTAAACCATTCTCTGCTGATAGGTATTTTGTTTCTCTATACGATGCTTGACCGATCTAAGTATCATGTTATAAATCTGTGTTCTATCACTAACTAAGTTACTCTCTTTACCAACAACCATGGCGGCACCAATTGTTTGCTGTTTCAATGTCAAATCTTGTTACTTGGACGGACGTATCCTTTTACCCATAGGAGTTAAAGCGTTCGCCCATGTAGGCGCTGCACCGAATTGCCAACCCTGCTGGCGAGCACTGATCACTTTTACTGGCAGGCACTGACCAGGCTGCTGGTAACTGATACTAATCAAAAACCGGTTGTTCTTATCCCATCCTCCCGTATGCGAAGTAGTGAATTGGCACCAAAAGATCATTTAAACTAAGCCTGATCACCCAGTAGGTAACAGAAGCCCTACCAGCAACACTTGAGCTTATTAGTGTGACTAGGCGGCGCTTTGGATTCAAAAGCACTATTTACGAATATTCAACAACAACGTTCTCTGGTGATATTTCCAATTCTCCCCAGTCACCATTTAGCATTAGTTTATCGCCATCTAAAATAAATGAATCAATATTTCCAAAGTCGATCTCGTTATTTTTATCAACAAAACTAATTTCATTCCTACTCGTCCATCTAATTGACTTCGGTTTGATAAATTTAATTTTTCCCTTTCTATAGCAATAGTTTTCGTCAGGGCGTGGTTGAGAGTATTTGGGATGTTTTTCAGTTAAAACAAAATCCATGATAAAAGTAACTTCTTCATTTGACTCATCAATGCCAAGCACAAATGAATCCTCAAGGTATAAGTTGTCTAAACCTAGAATCTCATGATAATTATTCATAGTTACAGATCATTTTTAATTGGTGTGTGATTTTCAGAACTTCTTCTAGTGACTGATTCTCCCGCAGGATTTACGCGTTGCCCACTAGAATCTTTCAACTCTACATGCGGCCCCTGACTACCTGGTGCTCTGTCACTACCTCCTTTAATCGTTACTCTCGCAGTTCCCTTCTCATCGACCATTTTAAGCGGGCCATTACCGCTTTGAGTTGGTTTAAATCCGACTGACTCTGCTTTAGCTTTTATGTCACTTGCTTTAGTTGAACCATCAGATTTTATTATTCGCCCAACTTGCTGTCCTCGGCCAACAGCTGCTTTTGATACCGCCCCAGCTAATATTGCGTCAGTAGGGTCTGGAACCAGCATTGCTGCTGCACCAACAACCATAGCGGCACCAATTGCTTGCTGTTCCAATGTCAAATCTTGCTGTCCAGTCGGGCCAATCCCTTTATCCATTGGAGTTAAAGCAAAAGGTACTCCTGTCCGCCCATCCGGATCAACATACTTATACGGGTTATTATTAGCATACGCGTACCGATTGAACATCATCGGATTGCTAGCAGTAAAGCCAACAGGGTCATTTGAGTAAAATCGTCCAATCACCGGGTCATAATACCGCTGCTGCATATAGGTTAACTGTAAATCATCATCCTCCAAGTGCCCGGTATAGCCTGGCATGTCTTCACTGGTCAGAACATGGCTTTCTTTGGCGATTAGTTTAGTGCCCAAATAGAAGTATTCTGTCGGGCCATTATCGCCATCGGTCATCAGCAATTGACCTGCTGCGTTGTACAGGCTGTACTGGGTTTTACCGTTACTAACTTTTTTAACTCTGCGGTTGTAACCGTCGTACTGATAGCTGTTAGTGCCAGAGGTAATCAGCTGATTAGCCAGATTAAAACTAAACGCGCGTTGGCCGTTGTTTATAATGTTACCGCGACTATCGTAAGCAAAAGTTCTGCTAACATTGCCGCTGATACCGGTTAAGCGATTGCTGGTATTATACGCATACGTTAGATTCTGGTTGCCCAGTACTTTCTTTTTAATATTACCAAGTTCATCATAATCAAAACTGCCAACGCCCCAAAAGCCTTTTGCCGTGTCTAATCGATCTAAGTCATCGTAAGTCAGATAGATGTTTTTTGCTGGGGAGATAAGGTCGCTTATCGTATCGATATTATGGTTGTTGTCATACTGGTAGCGATGATTCAACACATTGCTACTGTTGCGTTTTACAGTTTGATATTCCGGCCTTTGTTGCATATCCAGTAATTGGCTAAAGCTTAAGCCATTGCCATAAGTGAAACCTTTTAACTGGCCATTAGGGTAATAGCTGGCTGCCGTTGCATAGTTACCCACTCGCGTTGGCTGACCCAATGCATTTGGCGCGTAGCTTACGCTTTTGCCTGACGGGTAAGTTATAGTGCTGACATGGCCTATGGCATTGTAAGTTGGGTCTGTTATCCAGCTAATATTGTTGAGAGTCAAAACCTCTTCTTCGATTAAATTGGCGCTGTTATACGTGTAGTCCCATACTGCTGTGCCAGCGGCTAACACTTTAAGGTTACCTTGGTTGTCATAGGTGTAGGTTTTATCCGGTGTACTGTCTGGGTAGTTTATTGTGTGCAGTGACCCAAGATTATCATAACCGTAACTGACTTTTTGGGCTGCGGTGACTGAAGCTTCATTACAGGCCGTAGCGCCACCAGAGGCACCTTGCGCTACCCACACCGGCTGACCTAATGCATTATAACTATATGCAGTGTGACCGACATCGGGCCGCGCCAGTCGGCAAAGTTGCTGCTGAGCATTATAGCGCCGGCTTTCTGTAATGCCGCCTTGGCTAATTGCAGTAATATTGTTAAACAGATTGTAGCTTATATCGGTTGTTACCCCATGAGGTTGTTCAATTTTAGTCGGTAAATCTTGGCTTGGGCTACCAAAAGCCCGATAGGTTGTAGTGGTGCTGTTGCCACGAGCATCGGTGGTGCGTATTTGGTTACCTGCCAGGTAGGCGTAATCCACCCCTTTATTATCTACCGTACTATATTGCTGGATTAAGCGCTGCAGGCCGTCATATTTAAACGCTGTCCCCTGGCTTTCTGTACTGCTGGTACTGGGGTAAGAAATAAACTCCGGCTGGTTATAAGCATTAAAACGTTGCACGGTATAGCGGCGTGTAGCCGTCGCGTTACTGTTGTCCCATTCTTCATTTAGTATCGGGCGGAGCAAACCATCATATTGAATTTTTTTGCGGAAATTCCCACGTGTAATCGTCTGAGAAAGATAACCGCTGGATGTAGCATAGCTAATTGTTGTCGGGCTCCAGCGTGTATCAGCCGGTGTGATGTTGGTTAAACGGTGCATAAGGTCATACAGGTAATTTGTAACATTGCCATTAAAGTCAGTAGCCTGTATCACCCAACCATTGTCATCGACAACTCGTGTCTCACTAATTGAACCACTACTTTCTCTGGCTGGCAGTGTAATAATCTGCGGGATACCACGTTTATAGCTAGTGAATTGTTGATAGCGATTACCGGAGCCAACTGTGCGAGGAGCATTCAGTTCAACTTTCTTTAAATTTCCATCTGCGTGATAATCTACATTGCGTGTAATCCAAAGGCCTAAGCGTTTAACGTAATCAGGCACTTTAACACTATAGCTCTTTCCATTATTGCTATTACTAATAGTTTTGTACGTAACCTCTTTAACATTGGTATAATTAGTACCATCGCTACTCAATCTCGTAAATGTAGGCAGATTAAGCACCCAGTTAGGGATATCATCAACATATTGATTTTCAATGTAACGTTTTTCATTAGAAAAATCATTATATTGATGATTGTATTTAGGTGTATCAAAAACGGAGAAATCGTAAAAATCAGAGTAATATTTGTTATTACCCTGAGGATAATGATAGATATGTGTCTTTTTGATAGTTCGCTGAGTAATCTCGGGTGAAAATCGATTACTGGGATTAGGGTTAATTACATTGCCGTAATCTGTTCCAGGTTGAGTATCAAATATCTCAGTAGAAATTTTTACTCCTAGCTCATCATAATATTGTATTGCTTTTATAGAACCTTCAATAGCAGACTGAGCATCACGATTTATGTAGTATTTTGTTTTCGTTTTATCTGGATTAATGACTGTGACACTTTTATGCAGTAAATTATCCACTTCCACAGGTAAATCACTATCTGACAAATAGGACTCGCTTCCAACAGCTTGGTTAATATACGAGCCCCAATTTTCAGAGTAATTATACTCCCAAACAAATTTTGGTTGATTATTTTCTGACAAAATTTTTGTTTTTAGATTCGGCGCATCTATACAATCACTGAAACTATCTAAAAACACATTTTTAAACGCAGTCATATTTACCCTAGCATGGGTCTTATAGTTAAACATGAAGTTCCCCACCATGCCATCAGGATGATGAATTTCATAATGGGCGTTAATACCATAACGTATAGGCAAAGAGCTACATTCTGAACTTCTGCCGACTAAAGAGGACTGCTCTGGCCCCATTGTGCCTAAATAACCAACATTGCCAGATACTGCGTACAACTTAAACGTCCAGGAACGCCCATCCGGCAGAATGACTTTTGATAGCCCACCAGGACCATTATACTCGTATCGCCAAGTACGACCGTTCGCAGTAATGTGATCAATGCGGGGAGAATCGGCACTTATATAATTCAACTCTATAGACCGACCGTCATTACTGTGAATTTCGGTTAAGCGGTTACTGCTGTCGTATTCATATGAAACTGAATTTCCAAATTTATCTTCAACCCGGGTTGCCAGCATGCCAACCGAATTCGGGCTTAACATGTTGTCCATCGCAGTGTTAGATATATAGACATACAACTCATCTGGATTAGGTTGAGACGTTCTAGAGCGACGATTAAAAAAGTAAGTTAATCCATCCGGAGAATTTGCAATAAACCCTTCCCTACCAGCTTTTGAAGTATCGCATTTGATTCGCCATTTATCTTTTGTCACCCAGCGGTACTCATTACCGACTAAAGCTTTAACTTCATCAGAAGGAAGCAGCAAAGCACTATTAGTTTTACCTGGCACGCGTAACATAGGGCGTTTATCATAATTGTGGATAAACCCGACCTCTAAAAATACGGGCTCGACAAATAAGTTGTCTGTGCACTCACGCCCGTTAGCCCAACCTTTTGGGTAAGTGTTTTCATATATAGGAATACTAATAACGGGAACTTCCAATATCCAATTAGCAAAATGCGACTGAACGGCTATTTCGCTAATTATACTTTTTGTATCACTAACATAATAAGTTCTTCTTATTGCGACCTCTAAAGCTGAATTCCCAGGAATATCAATATCAATATGCTGAAATTGAACTTTACCGCTTGCAATATCAAACTCCTCACCCATCAAATTATGTCCATGAGGCTTAATATTGTTTGACCAATTCGGCAGGGCCATCGCTTGTTTATTCATAAGCTGCGCTATAGATGGCGTTATTTCATCTGAAAGCGCTCCGCAAGAAAATGTTAAAATGCTTAACCAGAAAAAATATCTGTAACTATTTAAATGACTCATTAAATGCATTTTGCGTTCTCTATTGTACATTTTATTAATGTTCTTGAATTTGTAATGTTTTGAAATGGTATGAAATTACTTAATTCATTTTTCGGTTTTTTCACCAAAAGGTTTATAATCAATTTTTCTTATAATATTGCCGTTATCATCTGATTCAGCAATAACAGAACCCAATATATCGGTGTGTAAGTAGGTAATCACACTTGATGTTGTTGCAATTTTTACAATTGTAGTTAATCCGGTAACTGTAATCGCAGGTTGCCCATTGTTAAATACAAGCTGAATATCAGACAAACCATCACCATCAAAATCGGCATAGTTGATACTTCTCACTATTGTGCTGCCTGGTGTTAATTGCAGTGACTGCCATTGTGATACTGTTAATACTGTCAACTGCCAATTGCTATCTGTTTTGGTCAACTTTAACAGGCCATTCTTAGGGGAGATTAACAGCGGTGTTGAAATTTCCCCATGGATTAATACAAACTGCTTTGGTGCTTGCAGATAAATATTACCTGAAGGATCACTGTAAACTAGGTACTCCCCAGTATTCGCTTTTGTTGCAATAGTAACTACAACAAGGATAGAAAATAGTAAATAACGAAAAACAGCACTCATGAACAATCCTTATAAAGCCAATTTTTATTTTTACGCAGTGTTATGGCGACTTAGCTGAAAAGATAAAGTTTTATATATTGAAAAATACAATATTTACAATGTTACTGCTGATGATTATTTTTGCAATATAAATGTTTCGGTTAAGGATGGAAGCGTAATGACAAATAAGTAAGTTATGTGCTTTCTACTAAACTAGGCACATCTATAATTAGAGTTTTTTTGAGGAGATCTAAAATGAAAAATTCGCGTTACACAGAAACACAGATAGTCAAAATCTTGAATGTAGCAACACTCTGAATTAGGGGCATGATGAACAAAAGGCAAGACCTACATTCAGCACTAAGTTTCTCCTTTAGTGAGCCTTGCTCGTACGTACTAGACACAAGACTGTTGTGTGTCAAAGCAGCCTAAGTGATGAATGTTGGTAAAGGATAAATAGGGCGACATTTGTGGGAAGAACAAGCCAAGGATCATACCCAAAGCTGCCCCGATGACGCCAGACCAGCTTAAAATCCATGAATTAGAGAAACATATCAAGTAAATTGAGCTGAAAAAGGAAATATTAAAAAGCCGCCGTTAGTGATAACGTGTCGGTTCGAGTCCGACCCTAGGCACCAATGATTTTCAATGTTTATGCTTCTGCTGCTCCTTTAAATACACCTGCGGTTATGTCGCTATTAGCTTTGCTGTGCTTGTTAAGCAGTATCAACGCATTCTATAGCAAGTGTTTGAGCACTGTTTGCATGATTCTCAAGAACCAGAAATTCCTGTGACCATCCGCATAAATGAATCAAACGCTCTGTCTGACAATATTTTACGCATAAATATCATTGGTTTTGCACCAAACCCCACAGCGTAACGTGTTTTCGGTTTCTTGCTTAACACTGCTTTTGCAATAGTATCTGCGATAACGCTGGGCGACGACTGCATTTTGCGGCTTTGCTCGCTCACCATTGAGTTAGCCATTGCGGAAGCCTGAGTTGCATAACTTCCATGGCCAGAGGTTTGTAAAAGTTTCTCTGAGGCTATGCTCGCCCATTCGGTTTTAATTCCACCTGGCTCTATGATCACAACATCAATACCAAAAGGCTTTAATTCCAAGCGTAAGCAGTCACTGATAGCTTCCAGTGCGAACTTGGTGCCGTGGTACCAGGCGCCCAAAGGTGTATGAATTTTTCCGCCCATGGAAGTGATATTAATGACCGTACCTGAGCGTTGCCGTCTCATAAAAGGTGTTGCAAGCTGGATCAAACGGACAGCGCCAAACACATTGACATCAAATTGGGCACGGGCTTCATCAAGTGGAACATCTTCCACTGCGCCATATGAGCCATAGCCTGCATTGTTGACGAGCACATCAATACGACCGGATTCTGCAATGATACGAGCAATGCCCGCTTGCATGGAGGCTTCATCGGTAACATCCATACTCATGATTTTAATACCTACTTCAGCTAATGCTTTCATTCGGTCTGTACGACGCGCTGCTGCATAGACTGTGTATCCCAGCTGATTGAGTTTTAACGCTGTCGCTTCGCCAATGCCTGATGATGCGCCAGTAACAAGTGCAACTTTTGAATTCATAATAATAGTCTCAGTGATTTTGTGTGGTTTCTGGCCTGCGGCTAGCCGCACGTCGTTTCTGAGGTAAATAATAGAGGTAATCCGTTCGAAGGGCTTATACAAAGGGCGCCACTGCTTATGCAATATGCGCCATTGTTCGTTAGCATCTGAGTTTTATGGGCGAGTATCCTCTGTTGTCTGGATTTCCTTCATTGACTATGAAGATTGCCCCTGACACTTTCCGTTGACAGGCTGGTGACTTTAAATTTGTGGTGGACTACTTTGAGTTGCGGTAAAGGCCATGACCTGTGCTAAAGCAGCCTGAGTAACAGCAAGTCTCCCCATATGAACTCGCGTGCGCCACTTATGACTCTTTGCCTATTTCAACAAGTTGTCCTGAGTTTAAAATGACTGTCCCGGTTGAGTTCGGTGTGGTTTGGGTGATGCTCTTTGCAACAGCCTGGGCGTAGACAGGTTTGTAAGTTGCAGGAAGAAAAGGGGCTAGCAATTTAGCTAAAGGAATAGCAAAGCGTTCGCCCACTCGTGTTGGTTGCCCAAGCCCGGTCCGGCTATCTAGTAGCAGAGAAGGTTGAGCTATAACAAGTGTTTCAAACTGCAGCTGCTTCAGGGCTTGTTCCAGTTCACCTTTGACCTTGTTGTAAAATATCGAAGAGTGTTCATCAGCTCCGGCGGCGCTCACCAGTCCCAGACGGCGAGCTCCGGCTAGTTTAGCTGTGTGGGCAACTGCCAGATTTGTGTCCAAATCCACGGCACGGAATGCCGCCTGACTACCTGCTGTTTTTATAGTTGTGCCAATAGCCAGGTACACTTCGTCAACTTTGGGGAGCTCTGGTAACGATCCAAAATCAACAAGGTGAACTTGTACTTTAGGATGCTGGAGAGCAAGCGGGCGTCGGCTTAACAAATGGACTTGCGCAACCGAACTGTCGTTGGTTAGCAGCTGTAGTATTTTCCTTCCCACTAAGCCGGAGGCTCCGGCCAGCAATACTTTTCTTTGAAGATTTTGAACGGCCAAAATTTTACTCCTGATTGAAATTAAACCATCAGACGCACAGACTCGGGAGTGACTCCAGTCCAGTCATGAAAGGCCCGATAAAACGAATTCGGATCTTCAAAGCCAAGCAAAAAAGCGATTTCGCTGCTCGAAACAGTGGTTTTAGTGAGGTAGTATCTTGCCAGGCTTTCTCGTGTATTATTCACCAGAGTACGGAAATTTTCGCCTTCATCTTCGAGCCTTCGCTGCAAGGTTCGCTTACTGAAACCCAGACGTTTAGCTGCATTTTCGATAGTGGCAGTGTTAGCTGGCAACATCTCCAGGAGCACCGATTTTACTCTCTCTGTTGTAGAGGCATTTGTATCCAATTCAGCGAGTCTGCGCTGAAGTTCAGGTTCAAAGAACGACCACATTCCTGCATTGGCTGTCAGGAATGGACGGAGTGAATCTTCTACCGAAAATGTAATACTGGGGGCATAGCCGAACTGAATGGGGCAGCCGAAGTGATTTTGGTAACGTTGCTGATTGGATCCTGATGGTAATTGAGGGAGTGTGACCCTCAGGGCTTTTATTGCTTCCCGTGTTCCTAAGCGTGCCAGACGCAGGAAAAGAGCAATTTCAGTCACCTGAAGTGAATAAGGGATCTCAGTTTGAGCCGATAGCCAATAAGGGGAAATTGTCATTTCGCTTTGCTTGCCAATCTGAATATCCAAATGCATTGGCGCCACCAACAGCTTGTATTTTGAAAGCCGCTGCGTGGCCTGCATTAAATTAGTACTGCACAAAGCAGCAAATAGCGGAGGGTTGAAGGATTCTGTAGAGACTTTCTCTATGATTTGTAATGGAAACATGGCGTTCCCGGCTTCAGTTTCAAGAGCATTCCAGAAGTGAAAGTATTGCTCTGTAGTCAGTTCGTACTTCTCTCGCTGAAACAGGTCGTCCGGCAATTTTGCACGACGCAACACATTATTAGATTGAATCCCCAAGTCTTTTAGCAGGACTTGCCAGCCAATATCTAAATAAAAGCCTTGAGCATGTCTCATTAGCAGATTCAACCTTTTGCATAGTAGTGAGTAAAAGTATAAATCTAAGGTCTTTTTGGTGACATGCAAACTGTGACACATAACTAGCTCAATGTGCCAGTAATTTGATTTTGATTAATCTTGGGAGGCTCAAGGTGATACTGATTTTGCTGTAGTTAAAAACGATCTGTAGCGTAGTACCGTAACGCAAAATATTAACGCCAGGCAAAGCTTTGCCTGGCGTTAATTACTCTTGCTCAGATATATCAGCTTATTTATTGGTTTTCATATCTGCTGGCATGTAATGCCTGGCCGTAGAATCGTGTTGAGTCACTGACTTTTTCACCGCTGTGTTTATCTTCCAGTTGTAGCTCAAACTTGCTGTACCAACCTTCTGGCGGTGAATCTGTCGCAATGCTGATAACAAATTGCTTTTGTTCTCCTGGGCCGACATTAAATAGCTGATTTCCTATCACGGTGCTGTCCGGTAAACCGATAACATGCAGCTGATATTCGCGGACTTTTTGAGTTTTATTGATAATATTCAGTGTGAAAGTATTTTCTAGCTGGTCGCTACTATTAATACGGTAGAGAGCATTCCTGTCGCGTATTACTGTTAACTCGGTATTCTCACGCTGATATGCCCAGCCTGCCATTGCTGCAATGGTCAGTACTAGCGCTATTCCGTAGCCTAAATGGCGTTTCCAGCCGGTATTATCTGCTTGCTCTGCCTGGTATTTTATTAAACGTTCAGTGTAGCCAAAGTGCTGCATTGTCTGGTCGCAGGCGTCTATACATAAGCCGCAGTTAATGCACTCGTATTGCATACCATCACGGATATCAATACCTACCGGGCACACCTGAACGCACAGATTACAATCAACACAGTCTCCTGCGTTTGCTGGTTTTTCAGCATGACGCTTACGGGGACCACGGTGCTCTCCTCTGGTGGCATCATAGGTAACGATGCTGGTTGCAGGGTCAAACATGGCTGACTGAAAACGGGCATAAGGGCACATATGCAGGCACATTTTTTCACGGATCAGCCCGGCATTGACATAAGTACAGCTGGCAAAAAAAAGTACCCAGTTATAGATAGCTGCAGATGATTGCAGCGTAAAAAACTCTGGATATAGCTGCCGGGCCGGAACGAAATAGGAAATAAAAATAAGGGCTGTCAGTACTGATACAGCCAACCAGCTGGTGTGTTTCAGGGATTTCTTTAGCAGTTTTCCGCCCGACCATGGTGCATTGTCCAGCGCTTTACTTTGTGAGTTACTACCTTCGATGCGTCTCTCCAGCCAGACAAATATTAGGGTCCAGATAGTCTGTGGGCAGGTATAACCGCACCATACGCGGCCATATAGTTTGGTAATGTAAAACAGTGCGAAAGCGGCCAGAGTGAACAACAGGGCAATAATCAGTAGATCCTGAGGAAAAAGTATCAGGCTGAACAGTTCAATCCGCATCTGAGGCGCGTCGATACGGAACGCCTGTTGCCCATGAAAGTTTACCCATGGCAGCAGAATAAATAATGACATCAGTACCCAGCTAAGGATCCGCCTGCGTTGCTGGAATACCCCTTTTTGCTCACGGATATAAATTTTTCCGCTGGTGACTTTGGTGCTGAATATAATGTGATCGGGTGAGGGAAAGTGCTTCATCTGGCTACCTCTGTGGCCTTAACAGAAATCAGGCTGTTGCGGCTAAATGCTATTTTTGCAGTTAAGCAATGGCGCCAGTATAAAGAACAGTAAAAACAGATACAGATACAAAAAAATAAAATAAAATAGATACAGGGCGCTGAAATGTAGTGAACAACACAGATGACTTTATTCCGTTACCGTAATCTGGCTGAACAGTTACGAACGAAGATCCGGCAGCACCAGTGGCTGCCAGGGGAACGCTTGCCAGCTATCCGCAAATTGTGTCAGCAGTATCAGTTGTCACTGGCAACTGTTCAGCATGCATTACACGAGCTGGAAGCTGAAGGGCTGATTGAAGCTCAGGCCAGGCAGGGATATTTTGTCCGGCATCAGTTGGTTACAAGCCAGCCATCGATGGCTTCGGGAATACCGCAGAAACCGGCACCGGTGTCTGTTCCTGAGTTGTTTCTGGATATCATGAACCGTAGCGCTGCATTTGACATTTTGCCGGATGGCCCGGCGATGCCTCTGCCTCATCTTACCATCTTACAACGCCAGATTAGCCGTGCTATGCGCCGTAATGGTGCCGAATATGCTTTACATTACGATGAGCCCCGTGGCCTGCCCGCACTGAGAGCTCAGTTAGCTAATCACTACCGTACATTAGGGATGCCACTTGAAACGGATGATTTTTGTATAACAGCGGGTTGTCAGCATGCGCTGTTTCTGGCTTTAAAAGCCTGTTGTCAGCCCGGTGATACGGTCGCGGTAGAACATCCTGCATTCTACGGTACATTGCAGTTATTGCAGCAATTACAGCTGAAGGTACTGGAGATTCCAACAACAGCTACCGGTGGAATGGATGTTACCAGCCTGGAAATTGCACTGGAGAAATGGCCGGTAAAAGCGTGTCTGGTGACCCCGGCATATGCTACC
>CAZXTH010000006.1:20955-24928 GCA_964643585.1 uncultured Pseudoalteromonadaceae bacterium | reverse complement strand
TCACCTGTAGTAACCGTTCACGGGTAATGGCTTTGGCTACATAAGCCAGAGGGATATGAGTCGTTGCAAGGGCAACCCTTAGTCCTTCAGTTGCCAGCATCATGACAACATAGGGGGTTCCTGACTGATGAGCAAAGAATTCAGTATGTCCGCTAAACGGAACACCGGCTTTATTGATGATTCCCTTATTGACCGGACCGGTAATAATGGCATCAAACTCGCCACTCATAGCTTTTTTACCCGCAAAGGTCAGTGTATCCACGACATAGTGGCCGTTAGCCGCGTTTAGTTGTCCGGCAATTACGGGTTCTGAAACCTCAAAATTAGCGAGTGTCAGGGTGCCTGCCTGTTGTGGAGCTGCTGCAATATCAGGCTGATATGGAATAAGCTTGAGCGGCAGGTTAAGTTCTGCCGCTCTTTGTTGTAACAGCTGACCGTCTGCGCAAACAACCAGTTGCGCAGGCCAGCTTTGCTGCGCTAAGGCAATGACCAAGTCCGGGCCAATGCCTGCAGGTTCGCCGGGGGTTATGCCTAGGCGTAACGTCATTTAATTGTCCGCCAGAACTTCAATATATGAGTCTTCGCGTAATTCCCGCAGGAAATTGGTAGATTCCTCATTAAAGCGGCGGTTAAAGATCATCCGGTAAACTTGGTCACGTTTTTTATCTGCAGTGGCATCTACAACCCGTTTATCCAGTACCTGAGCAATATGCCAGCCATGTTCAGTACGGAAAGGCTCACTGATTTCATCTTTATTTAAACGGTTCAGGGTGTCACGGAAAGCGGGTACGAAGATATCCGGCTCACTCCAGCCTAAGTCACCACCATTTAACTTTGAACCAGGATCGTCTGAATATTCACGAGCCAGTTCGGCAAAATCAGCAGTGCCGGCACGCAGTCTGGTTACAAAATCTGTCAGCATGCTTCTGGCACGTTCTTCACTGAGAATAATGGTTGGTTTAATCAGGATATGACGGGATTTTACTTCATGGATTTCCGCAACATTGGCACCACGAATATCGAAAATCGTCAGGATATGAAAGCCTGCACCTGAACGTAAAGGGCCGATAATATCAGCTTTTTTACGGCCACGAATTGCTTCAGAGAATAATGTTGGCATTTCATTAATATTCATCCAGCCCAAATCGCCACCTTCAAGGGCATTGGCACCGGAAGATGATGCTATGGCGATACGGCGGAAGTCACTACCGTCACGTAATAGTTCCATGACTTTATCAGCGCGGTCTTTTGCTGAAGTAATATCTTCAGTGGTTGCCTGGCTAGGGATAGAAATCAGGATGTGGCCCAGATTATATTGCTCGTTGCTGGCTCCCTGCTCTTCCATCAGCTTCAACAGGCTGTCTACTTCCTGCGGACTGATGTAGACACGGCGCTGCACGTTGGCCCGCATGACTTCATTTGTGATGATTTCTTCGCGCAGTTTTTCGCGGAACCGCTCGTAGTCGCCTTCTTCAGCAATAACCTGCTGACGGAATGCATCTAAACTCAGATTTTCACCCTGAGCAATATTACGGATAGTATCATCAAGCTGAGCATCACTGATTTGCACCCCCATACGCTGGCCCATTTGCAGCTGTATAGAAGTGGTGATCAAACGCTCCAGGGCTTGGGTGCGTAAGGCTGCATCTGATGGAAGAGTTTGCCCCTGACTGGCTGCATTACGTTTTACCCGGCTGATAATTTCTGTGACATCGCTTTCCAGCACTACGCCGTTGTCAACAATCGCGGCTACCCGGTCAATTTCCTTTTCCGCTGCAAAGCTGGTTACGCTGAAGCAGCTTAGCAGTGCAATGCATATAACCTGTTGTAACTTCATAAGTTCCTACATTAATTAGTTAATAAGTACGGACGGCGGTAGCTGAAAATACCATTAGATAACATATCCGATACGCCGAAACCGGCTTTGTCTCCAAAACCTTTCAGGACAAACTGTAGTGCGATACCACTATCCAGCTGACTCATCTGGTTGAAGGTTTCCGGCATAAAATCCAGATTAGTCTGGATCCGGCGTCTGGCTACCAGCCTGACTGCCCAGCAGCAAGATTCATATTGAATGCCGATATTAGCATCAATCATACGATGATTGGTAATATCGCGGTAGTAACTGCCAATGATTTGCCAGTTATCGGCTATTGGCATTGTACCCAGTACACCTAGCTGCTGGATTTCCAGACCTGAGACTTCGCGGCTGTAACGATGGTTCAACTGGATCAGGTTTTTATCGTCAGCCCGGTAATCAAGAGACGCATGGCTTTTTATCAGCTGCTTGCTGTCAATATCGTATTGAACTGCAGTAGAGAAATACCAGCGGCGGTACCAATGCCAGACCATTTCGCTGGCAAGCATAGATTCGGTCGATGTCAGATCATCAATAAATTCATCAGATTGTTGCTCTGGTTCTCCGAGGAAGAATATTTGCCCAAGGCTGAAACGGAACAGTTCGTTATCGGTGTTATCGTAAAAACGGGTTGTCCAGCCAACAGTCAACTGATTAGCTTCATTGATACGATCCAGACCTGAATAACGGTTTTCTCTGAACAGGCCGTAATAGTCGTCTTGCAGCCGTGTGGTATCAAATAAACCAATATTGCTTTGATCGCGATATGGAATATAGAGGTACTGAATTTGCGGCTCAAAAGTTTGCAGTGCAGGCTCTCCGAACCATTCATATTCCCGTTCCAGATTCAGGCGTGAATGAATTCGGACTTTGGGTAAAGCACGGGTGATACTCTGATCGATTGCCTGAGGATCAGTATCACTGTTTTGCTGATAATAAGTATATAGCAGGCTGGCTTCTGCATTGATTTCCAGTGCAGGTGTAATAAAAGGAATATGCAGTTTGGGTTCCAGATGAACCCGGTCTGCATAGTTAATCAGGGCATTATCATTTCTGAAATGGGCATATTGTGCTTCCCAGGAAAAGTTAAGCAAAGATCCCAAATCAAGAGGTGCTGCGGATGAAAAGCTAAGTTCCGGCAATGCCGTATAGGCTTTATTGTAGTTACCGAGAATTTCAAACCCCTGCACCCGGAGCTGCGAATGTACATAGTCGCCGTAATAACTTAAAGCGGCTTCACGGTAAAGCTGGGTATCACTCTGGTTGTTATAGTCTGAGCCCAATTCAGCAATATAGGAACTGTCGCTGACATCCGTAAAGTCGACATAACCGCGTAACCGTGATGTGAAATCACTGCGATGACTAAGGTGGCCCAGATAGCGGCTGCCGTAACCGGCTGGTTTCTCATTATCTGAGTTCAGATATTCCAGTTGTATCGTACCCTGATGCTCAGGAGTCAGATAGCGGAACTGTGATTTTAACTGTGTGCCACGTTTGCTCATATAACGTGGCGTTAATGTCATATCGTAATTTTCAGCCAGATTAAGGTAGTAGGGTAATTCAAATTCAACCCCCAGACGCTGTGAACTGTCAGTTTTGGGGAGTAATAAACCGGATTTACGCTGATCATTAACCGGAAAGGTCATGTAGGGAATATATAACACCGGGATATCTTTGATTCTGAAAACTGCATTACGGGCTTCTCCCCAGCCTTCATCTGCTTCAATATTTATTTCACTGGCATGGAGTGCCCAGCTGTTATCCTGTTCCGGGCAGGTGGTAAAATAAGCCTGATTTAATATCACCTGCTGTTCGGTCGCTGTAAGGGAAGAAGCAAAACCTCTGCCGGCCTGTGTTGAGAACTGATAGCTGGCGTCACTGAGAATTGCTTTGTTATCAAGCAGGCTTGCTTGGAAGTTACTGCCTTTAACCTGCATATCAGCGTTAAAATACTGAATTCCTCCTTCAGCAGACATACTCTGGGTGTTACGGCTGAAGTAAGCCTGCGGAGCGCTAAGCAAGGTATCGCGGTGGATAATTTCCACACCGCCGGAAAAACGGGCGGTCTGGTTATCGTACAGCTCTACTTGCCTGCGTATCCGTTCCAGGCAAGTA
>CAZXTH010000006.1:16466-20945 GCA_964643585.1 uncultured Pseudoalteromonadaceae bacterium | reverse complement strand
TCTACTTGCCTGGAACGGATACGCAGGCTGTCGTCTGCCGGATCCAGCGAGCTTAACGACAAAGGTGGCGGTGCCGGAATAAAACACTGCTGAAGGACGGGTTCGTCAGCCAGGGCGTGTATTGAGGCGCTATGTATCCATATGAAAAAGAGGATGGCAATCCCATGCTTCATGCAATGTACTCTGTTATACCTGTCAGAAAAAAATGCACGTGAGGGGCTGTTGAAGTTTGCTGCATTAATAATAAATAAAAAGCATCAGCAAACGTCAGTAGTCCCTAAGGACTTGCTATGATAAATCAATTTTAGAAATCCTGCTAATCCGATATAGTGCGGCGTTCATGCAGGGAATATGAAGATAATTTTGTTGGTAGTATCTGATAACAGATGTTAAGGAATTGATGTGTGGGGTAAAATTCTCGGTGCGCTGTTCGGACTGGCAATTTTGAAGCTGCCTGGGCTGATTATTGGCATTCTTGTTGGCCACTGGTTTGACCGTTCTCTGAAAGGAAGATTTGAACAGCAGGGTGGATTTGATGGTTTCTTCCGTGATCATCCGGATGAACAAGGCCTGTTTATGTATAGCAGCTTTGCTGTTATGGGGCATATAGCTAAAGCGACTGGTGTTGTTACTGCTGCTCATATTCATCAGGCTACACAGTTTATGAATCAGCTGGAATTGTCTGCACAGCAGCAAAAAGAAGCCCAGGCCGCATTTCGTGATGGTAAAGCTGCCAGCTTCCCGATGCAGCAACAGCTGAAAGAGTTTTATTCTGCTTACCGTAGTCGCAAAGATGTACTGCAGCTATTTCTGGAAATTCAGATTTCAATTGCCTGCGCAGATGAAAAGATGGTGCCTGAACAATATCGGTTGTTGCAGCAGGTTGCCGCAGCATTGCATGTATCAAAAATTCAACTGGATCAATTGCTGCAATCATTTCAGGCTCATAGCCGTTTTTCTGATCGCCGGGCTACAAGAAGTTCAGCTGCTACACTCGAAGATGCTTACAGTGTGCTGGGCGTTGATAGGGATGTCAGTGAGCAAAGTTTGAAAAAAGCTTATAAGAAACTCATGTCACAGCATCACCCTGACAAACTGATGGCGCAGGGTGTACCGAAAGAAATGCTGGAGCTTGCCAAAAAACGGACTCAGGAAATCCAGGCAGCTTATGAGCTGATTAAACAACAGCGTGGTAAATAAGTGCTATAAACCTACGCTGTCCAGCCAGCCATAGATTTCTTTGAGCACCCAGTGTTGTATTTCTGCATCATAGCCTGAACCGGTAATATACCTTTGCCGGTATACAGCTTTCATATGTTTTTCTGCCAGTTGACGACGTAACTTTAGTTGCTGGATGACAAAACGGCTATCCATGGAATGGCTGATGTCGAGCGTTGGGATTTTTTGGGTGGCAATTGCTTTTGCAAGTTGCTGGTTATTTTCTTCATTAGTCTGGTAAGCGCCTAGCAGGATTAGAGCTGCAGGTTCTTCAGACAGGTTACCATTTGCAAACATTGCGGTCAGCTCTGCTGCATTATCTCCCTGAGCAATAATGATCAGAGTTCCCGGCTGCTCCCGGGCATGCCGGAGGACAGCTTCTATTCTGCTTTGCAGATGCTGGCGGTGCTCAGTATTTTCGGACTCTCTGTCCGGAGGCATAATAGCCAGCGTATTCCAGCCCAGCTCGGCTAGCTGGCTGCGTAAAAAACCAAGGTGTTTAGGGCTGGAGGCATGTTCATTACTGTCAGGAACCAGAATAGCGGTTCCCTTTGTATAGCTGGTAAGTGTTTCATGCTGTAGCAGCAAAAAATCATTATCGTTTGCGGATAGTTGCAGCAGTTCTGAATCCGGAAATTGTCGTTGCAGATCAGCTGTGGATAAGTATTCTTTTGATGCGCTTGCGTAAACAAGCTGCGAAGATAATAACAGAAGTAACAGAAAGCCTGGAATTCGCATACTCTGAACAGAAATAAGCCTGATATATACCATTATCGGTTATCAGGCTGATAACTTTAGCAGTAGTATTTTTTCAGAGAGTCTGAACATATTTACTAAATGTAAATAGAACCTGAGACTGATAGCTGAACTTGATATAAGCCGGATTTTTCTCAAGTACTGTGACCATTGCGGCTGGTTCAAGGATAAAGCAATACTTTGTTGCTTTAAACTCTACCAGAGCTCTGGCCATTTCTTGCAGGCTTTCATTCTCTGCCAGGCGCTGGATCTCTGTCTCATCGTTACAAATATGCGATAGTTCTGACAGCTGAATCTGTTCTTCTGCACTGACTTGTAGAGCCAGCAAGCCTGATACAGCAATTGCTGCTGGCAGCAATAAAGCAAGACGACAGGTTTTCAGTAATGACATACGGATATCTCCCAGTGACAACATAATGCTCATATCCGGTACAGCGACCCTCTGGGGCTGAAACTGTAATAATGAGAAAGAACCGGCTGAGCGGCTATCATAGCAGGGTTGGAAGAACAGAAAACAGCAAAAAAACAGGCCGCATGATGCGGCCTGAATAATTTATGACACTATTTCTGCTTAATCAGCGAGTTACAGGCTCTTTGATTTTGGCAGAAACTTTAGCTTCAATGCGCTGGTTCGCGCGGTGAGCTTCACGGGTATTACCCTGTACACGAGGCTGAGTTACACCGAAGCCAACAGCAGTGATACGAGACTGGCTGATACCATGTTCATTTACCAGAATTTTTTCTACTGCTTTAGCACGACGCTCAGATAAGCGCATGTTGTAGTCTGGGTTACCAATGTTAGATGCGTGACCTTCAATTTTCACAGTAGCATCCGGGAAGCGTTTCAGGAACGCTGCCAGTTGGTTTACATCAGACAGTTTATCCGGAGCAACAACGTCAGAGTCGAAAGCAAACTGGATTTCGATATCTACATCACCAACGGAAGCGACTTTCTCAACATAAATAGTACAACCCTGAGCATCTACTTTATGGGTAGCTGGAGTATTAGGGCACTTATCCAGATGATCCGGTACACCGTCTTTATCTGAATCAACAACCTGAGCTACCGGAGCTGCGGCTGCTGGTGCCGGAGCTGGTGCCGGAGCTGGCGCAGCAGAACCGCCGAAGAACCAGTTAAAACCGACTTTGATACCGGCATCGTACCATGAACCTTTATTAATACCCTGATAGCGGTTTGCTTCAGCATATAATGCAAAAGATTCATTAAAGAACTGGCGGTAACCAATACCTACGTTAATCGCATCGCTGTATCTGGTTGTTTCATAATGTTTCCAACCACCAACGATGTATAAATTATTATTCAGAACGTTCAGATGATACAAAGCATCAATACCGAAACGATCTCCTCTTTCCCAGCCAGAAACATCTGAATCAAGGCTCAAACGTGCATATTCAGCACGAACTGCCCAGTTTCTGTCTATGCGGTAACCCAGTTCAACACCTGCCGCCCAGCCGTCATCGACATGTTGCCATTCAGGGGAGCTATGTTTGCTTTTATGGGTCCAGTAATATTCTCCGAATAATGAACCGAATGCTCGTCCTGCCAGTTCATCTGCGGTTGGTGCTGCTGCGATAGCTGCGGTACTTCCTAATGCTAATGAAGTAACTACAGCCAGAATGGTCATTTTGGTTTTCATCCATATCTCCTTTGGACTTTTCCTGAATATTCGATACTTATTATACAGCAAAAGCTCATATAAAAGTCTCTTTTGTTAAAAAGTAGTACAGTTTTTTATTGATTAGCAAGTTTTTATATTTTGTATAATAGATTGGATAGCTGAACCCTTGGTTAATGTATGAATCAAAAACCTTTTATTGTTTAGAAAGGGCTGGGGCAATTAAATGTCAGATATTGTTGGGTTGCAGGATGGCAGAAGCTTAATGATGCTGCATGTAGTTGTAATCTGGAGGCTGCCTGATGTATTTCTTTGTTTCCGTAAAATTTATCTCCTAATATCGGGTGTCCCAGCCATTGCAGATGAACACGCAGCTGATGTGAACGGCCTGTTACCGGAATAAGCTGTATTCTTGTCGCCGAAGGTTCCCGTTCTAGTACCTTATAGTGTGTGAGAGAGGCTTTGCCTGACTGATAACAGACTTTTTGTTTTGGGCGATTAGGCCAATCGCAAATCAGCGGTAAATCAATGGTTCCCTGTTCGGCAGTAACGTATCCATGTACTCTGGCAATATAATATTTTTCGGTCTGGCGCAGCTGAAACTGACGGTTAAGGTGTCGCTGGCTGTCGGCATTCATTGCCATCACCACAATACCTGATGTTGCCATATCCAAGCGGTGAACAATGCGACAGTCCGGCCAGACGCGGCTGGCCCGGTATGCCAGGCTGTCATAATGTTCCGGAGCTTTTCCCGGTACAGTTAGCAAGCCACTGGGTTTATTCAGAACGATCACATGATCGTCCTGATAAAGAATATCCAGATACGGATGCAGTGGCGGTGCGTAATGGATTAGCATCGTTAGTCGTG